>CAZJNL010000639.1:0-3911 GCA_964546515.1 uncultured Oscillatoria sp. | reverse complement strand
GGAAGCACTACAAAGTGCTGATCAGTTGGCTGGTGCGGCTGCTGAGCGCGGGTTTGGCTACAGGGGACGCCCGCTGCTGATGGTGAGCTTGAATGATGGGGAAGACCCGCATTTTCGCAAAGCAGAATTTAATTCAGCAGCTTGCCCACCTGAGTGCTCCCGCCCGTGTGAAAGTATTTGTCCAGCGCAAGCCATTGTATTCGCCAAAAACGGTGACGCCCCTGAAATGAACTTTTCTGGGGTGATCGACGGGCGCTGCTATGGCTGTGGGCGGTGTTTGCCGGTCTGCCCAATTGAGCAGATTGTCACCCGCTCTTATGTGTCAAATGCGGCAGCGGTGGTGCCTCTGGTGCTCGATGCCGGTGCGGAGGCCATAGAAATTCACACGCAAGTGGGGCGGGAGGAGGATTTTAAGCGCCTGTGGGGGGCGATCGGGCCCGCTGCCGGCAACCTGAAACTGCTGGCCATCAGCTGTCCGGACGGTGAGGGGCTGGCGGACTACCTTTGGTCGCTCTGGGAGCTGATTTCGCCCTTGCCTTGCCCCCTAATTTGGCAAACCGACGGGCGTCCGATGAGTGGGGATATTGGTGCCGGCACCACTCGCGCCGCCATCAAACTTGGCCAGAAAGTATTAGCGGCTGGGTTGCCCGGATATGTGCAACTGGCCGGCGGGACAAATGGCCACACGGTGGGCAAGCTGCGAGCCGCTGGACTCCTGCAAAAGGATGAAGGAAGAGCGATCAAAGATGAATCAGAGTCGGAGCTGGGAGCAAAAAAGGAAGGGGTTTCGGGGCAAGCCGAAAATGCCATTTCTCGTGACGGGGGGGAAACTGCCCGGCGCGGAGGATCACCCAACATCGCTCATCCTTACATCGCCGGTGTGGCTTACGGCAGCTACGCCCGCGTCTTGCTCAAGCCGGTGCTAGACGAGTTAGAAGCTGGCAATCAATCCCCTGATTTGCTGGCGTCTGGTTCAATTCCCCGGATTGCTCGCTTGGAAGAAACACCGCGACTGCTGTGGGAAGCGGTTAGTCTAGCGGATTCCCTGGTTTCTCAACTCAAATTCCCCCTAAAATTGCTGGAAACTGCCATGAAAAAGTAAACAGGATGCGCCCCTTGTAGCGACAAGCCAAAGAAAGCCTGGAAAATTTGTGTGCACAATTGCACACAAAATGGTTATAGCAACAGCGCTAGACTCCGGCGAAAGCGTTGCCAGACGCGAAAGCGCGTCCTTCTCAAGTCCCAATGTTTTGAGGCCTTTACACCAAAACCCAAATCATCTATGGTGCAGTCCAACTCTGTAAACCCCTCTGACAAGCAACTCCTGATGACAAACGTCGATCTGGGAAGGATGCAGATTACAGACGATCTGAACAAATTACTGGACATTTTGCCGGATGAAGTTCGACTGCCTCTAGAGCAGCACCCGCAGCGGGACAGTCTGATTGAGGTGGTTATGGATCTCGGACGCCTGCCGGAAGCTCGATTTCCGGGAAAAGCAGAGTACCTGTCCTTTACGCCGGTGAGCCGAGAAAACCTGAATTATTGCACTGGGCGGGTGGGCCACTTTAGCGGTGACAACCGGGCCGGTATTGAGCAAACCCTGCACCGAATTAGCGCTATCCGCAATCGCACCGGCGAGATTATTGGCTTGACCTGCCGCGTCGGGCGGGCCATTTTCGGGACAATTGGCATGATTCGCGACTTGGTGGAAACTGGCAAGTCAATCCTGATGCTGGGGCGTCCTGGCGTCGGCAAAACGACGGCGCTGCGAGAAATTGCCCGCGTGCTGGCGGATGAATTGGACAAGCGGGTGGTGATTATCGACACCTCTAATGAAATTGCCGGTGATGGAGATATCCCGCACCCGGCAATCGGTCGGGCCCGCCGCATGCAAGTGGCCCGCCCGGAACTCCAGCATCAGGTGATGATTGAGGCGGTGGAGAACCACATGCCGCAAGTGATTGTCATTGACGAGATTGGCACAGAGCTGGAAGCCTTGGCGGCTCGCACGATTGCGGAGCGGGGGGTGCAGCTGGTTGGCACAGCGCACGGGAACCGGATCGAAAACCTGATTAAGAACCCGACGCTGGCGGATTTGGTGGGCGGCATCCAGGCGGTGACGCTGGGAGATGAGGAGGCTCGCCGCCGGGGATCTCAAAAGACGGTGCTGGAGCGCAAAGCGCCCCCAACCTTTGAGATTGCGGTGGAAATGATGGAGCGACAGCGCTGGGTGGTGCACGAGCAAGTGGCGGAAACGGTTGACACTTTGCTGCGGGGGCGTCAGCCGAACCTGCAAGTGCGGACGGCGAGCGAAACCGGCAAGGTGACTGTTACTTGGGAGCTGCCAGAAACGCCGCTCTCCAAGCCTTCCCCGACGCCTTTGGCACAGACCGGCTGGCGGGCGTCGGGGCAGATGAGTCCCTTACCCGTTGAGAAAGCAGCTGAGCCGCTTACCCAGGAACGGTATTTTCAGCAGCTGCTGGATGAATCGCTGAACCAGCAGGCGGCTTTTGGCAGTCGGGGCGGGGGAAACGGGGCCATACTGGATAGCGAAGGCGCTGTTGCCCGCACGCCCGGGCCAAATGGGGAAGATTGGCCGCTGCACGTTTATCCCTACGCGGTGAGCCGCCAGCAGCTCGAGCAAGTGATTCGGGTGCTGAACTTGCCGGTCGTGCTGACGAAGGATATGGACGACGCTGAGGCGGTTTTGGCGCTGCGCTCCCACGTTAAGAACCAATCCAAGTTGCGGCAAATTGCCAAAGCTCGCCAGGTGCCGGTTCACACGATTAAATGCAGCAGCATTCCGCAAATTACTCGGGCTCTGCGGCGTATGCTGGACATGGACGAGCCGGGCACGCCCGATGTGGCGGATCTCAGTCTGTTTGCCCAGTCTCTTGCGAAAGAGGGCAGTTCTGACGAGATTGAAGCGCTTGAAGAGGCGCGACTGGCGGTTGAGCAAATTGTGATTCCCAAGGGACAGCCCGTGGAGCTGCTTCCTCGCTCTGCGAAAGTGCGCAAAATGCAGCACGAGCTGGTGGAGCATTACCGCCTCAAGTCTAGCAGTTTTGGGGACGAGCCGAACCGGCGGCTGCGGATCTACCCTGCCTGAGTGAGGGCACTGGGTACTGGGCACCGGGCATCATCGCATGGGGCATCATCGCATGGGGCGATGGGCAATCGGGTTAATTATCAACTTCTCTCCTAAAACCTAACCCCTAACCCCTAACCATAGGGCATTGGGCATCATCGCATGGGGCATTGGGCTGGTGGTTAATTATCAACTTCTCTCCTCAAACCTAACCCCTAACCCCTAACCCCTAACCCTTGGGCATTGGGCATCATCGCATTGGGCATCATCGCATTGGGCATTACTAATCCCCTTCGCCCAGCTCCTAATTGCAGTTAATCAACCGGACTAGATATGAAGTTTCCCGGGGTAAAATCTGAGGGCAGACAACGCAGTTTCGCTGCCTTACATTTCAATTCTCACACTTCACACTTCATCTTTCACACTTCTTACTTCACAGTGTCTGTTTTTTCCCCGTTTAAAAATCTCTTTTTTTGAAGTAGGGGCGGGTTTACTAACATCCTTAACTTCCCGCAGACATCTCGCGTGAACCCGCCCCTACTAGGGTTTAGATTTCATCTTTAACTTCAGCCGCCAAATTGATCCTGAAAAACTTGCCAACAGCCTGACGCAATTGTGCGGCATCAAAGGGCTTAGTTAAGTATTCTGTCGCACCGGCAAGGCGTCCTTGCACCTTGTCGAAGAGTCCGTCACGAGCCGTCAGCATGACAATCGGCAGATTTTGAAACTGAGGTAAGTTGCGCACCGTGCGACAGAGTTCCAAGCCATCAATCCCTGGCATCGAAATATCCAGTAACAAGCCGGAAATATTCTCATGGTA
>CAZJNL010000638.1:0-3914 GCA_964546515.1 uncultured Oscillatoria sp. | reverse complement strand
TCTGCGTTAATCAGCGTCCATCTGCGGTTAAAAATCCACCCCTCGCTTTAATTCAACGCCGTGATTGGCATAATGTTTGTGACAGAAAACTTCCGAGTGAACGCTAGCCAAATCAAAGTAGGCCGGCATGTTGTGACACCGGCCAGTAATAATCACTTCTGTATCGCGCGGCTTGCGCAGCAAAGCTTCCACAATTGGCTCCACCGGCAGCAGTTCTAAATCCACCGTGGGATTGAGTTCGTCGAGGATGATAGTTTTGTACAAGCCGGATGCGATCGCTGCCCTAGCAATCTCCCAGCCGCGCGATGCCTCCACATAGTCGAGTTCTTGCTGCTGCCCCCGCCAGACGATCGCATCTCGACCGCAGCGCTGGTGATCGACTAGCGTAGGGTGCGATTGCCGCAAGGCTGCGATCGCAGAGTCTTCCGTGTAGCCGCTGCCCCCTTTGAGCCACTGCACAATCAGGACGCGGTGGGATTTATCTTGACTGATGCCTCTGCCAATTGCCTGCAAGGCTTTGCCTAGGGCACTGGTGGACTTGCCTTTACCGGCGCCGGTGTATATCTCAATTCCCTCGATGCCGTGTTCCGCCGCTGTGGGGTGGTAGTGGGGTTTCATTTCCGAGTGCAAGTCGGCAATTTCTAGTAAAGCTGCCGGTGCCGCCCGCCCGGTGGCGATGATTTCCAGGTGTTCTGGTTTATGCTGGAGAGTGCGGACGACTTCATCGGCAGGCAGCAAGCCCAAGTCGAGGACGGGGTTGAGTTCGTCGAGCACCACAACTGAATAGAGACCGGAGGCGATTGCGCCCTTGGCGACATCCCAACCCCGCTGCGCTTCCAGGCGGTCAAAGCGGGTAATCTCATCAGGGCCAAAAAATTCGGCTCTGCCGGTGCGCACCTGATCGATTAAATGCGGGAAACCCCGCTGCAGCGCTTCTATGGCCCCATCTTCGTCGTACTCGCGGGCTGGCCCTTTGAGAAACCGCAGCAGGAGGACTCTCGTTGGCTGGGAAGTGTTAATCCCTAGGCCAATGGAGCGCAAAACCACGCCGAGAGCCGCTTGGGACTTTCCCTTGCCGGCCCCATCGTAGACGTGAATCTGGCCGACGACACGCTCTTGACGTGCTTGAGCGGTGCGAATGCCGATGCCAATCCTGGTCATATTGTTTCAAATCTGTATCCTGCTGTTTAATTTTAGCGGAAGTCTTGTATTCTTTTAAATAGGCAGACACAAAATTTAGGGCCGGATTCACACACGCCAGGGAGTCCCCGCTGGCAGCTGCGGCAAGCTCCCTCACGCTCATGTAAGCCGGTACTGCTGCTAAAATCTAAAATCTAACGTCTAAAATGGTATTGCCACTGCGGGCCATCTTATTTCAAGTGCTGTTTCTGCTGATTGCCGTCGCCATAGAAGCAATGATTTTGCACTGGCGGCTAAAAATGGGGCGCAAAAAGAGTGTGGGATACGCCGCCTCCCTCAATTTGCTATCCACCGTTTTTGGTTGGCTCATTTTCTTTTGGGTTGCACAACGGCTCTCCCAAGGCTTAAAAGCCCAGCTTATCAGTTACATCTTCTTTAATAACTTTTTCTCAGATACCACCTCATCAAGTGCTGTTTTTTGGATAGTTCAAGCCGCAATTATAACATTTTTTGTTACCCTGTTCATAAAAGTAAGATCATACCAATTATTTCAGTTTTTGAAAAGACCTAAACCAGAGCAAGCCGAGCAACCCAGAGATAGCAGGGCAGCGGCCAGAACCGAGTATCCTTTATATTTAGAGAGCGCTCTCGTTATTGGACACGCTGTTGTATTCGGAGAAGTGCCGCACACAAAGACACTGAGCGAACCCAAAAACCTCCCTAACGGCTTTGTTGTCAGTCGCCGGCAAGCGATGGCTCTCTTATGGGCTCATGCCGCCAGTCACAGCGCGATCTTACTGATTTTGTTCTGTCAAAGCTATTTTTCTCAAATCCCATGAAAGAAATCGTTAAATTTTTGACTCTGTTGCGAAAATCACTGACACCTCCCCGTCTTGTTTCCTGGCAAACTCTAATTTTAATCAGCGTGCTGTGCTGCGGGATGGCCTTCGCTTACAAAATTGTCTTCCTGGAGACGGCTTATCAATCGGCAAACGCTGACGATCTTCTTGCCGGTTTGTCGTGGGTATTTTTAATCCTAGCGGTTGACTGGTGGGCCAGTGAAAAATCCTGGTATATTGGCGGTTTTCACCTGGGTTCTTGGCTCACGGGTGCGTTAATATGTCTTTTTGTATTGGCGGTATTGTCTGAAAATTCAGGCAGGGAATTACCATATTTACTGCTGATAATATGGCCTGTAATTTCTGCCATGATTGCCCTGCTACACAAACTGCATAAACCAGCTTTTGATTTATCAGTTGCCCAAGTTTTTATTTTGATTTTGACGAGTTTGCTAATCAGTTGCTGGTTGGAATTTAACTTTTTGATCCAAGACTGGTTGCGGGAATATCCCAGCATGCTAGCTGATAATTTTGAGAGAAGTGCTTTCGTTATCAAACTAGACTTTTCACCGAGTCAGACAGCCAGAGGAGTCAAAATGTTGAAGTCGATCGAGGAATTCCTGAAAAGCCAGGTAAAGGATAAATCTTGGCCCGAGGTGACGGAATGGCTGTCAGAGATCGACCGGCAACTAAAGGATAAACCTTGGCCTGCAAAAGGCCAACCTTGGCTAAAGGTGCGCCAGTGGCTCATGGATGACGAGCTGGGAGACGCTTTCGACGATAAAATAATGGCAAACCTCGGCAATCTGGAAGAAGATAACTGGTGGTATCTTACAATTAAGATAGATCCAGATGAGTGGCAGTATGAATTAAAATTGCAAGCCATCTGGCGAGGGCCAAGTTCAACGGCAGAAGAGTATAACATGACAAGGAGTTGTAATATCAGCAAGACTTTCGAGGCAAAGACTCCCCCCGCCGGTGCGCTTCCCGAACAGGAGTTCAGTGACACCGTCTTGGTTGAATGCGAGAAGGTGGAGAGCTCTTTAGACAGACGCACCAAGTCTAGTGATTTAATTGAGATGAACACTCCGCTAAAAGAACCGCGATTAGGAGGTTTTAAGTGAATCTGCGCAGAATTTTCACACTCGCCACCAATGTATTTTGGGACGTGATTCGGGAGCGCGTGCTCTACTTGACTGGCTTTTTTGCTATTCTCTTAGTAGCGGCACAGGTGCTCCTCCGAGAAGTCTCAGCCGGCACGGAGGCCAAAATGGTCGTCGATGTGGGCATAGCCGCTATTGGTGTCTTGGGTTTAGTCGTCACAGTCTTTGTGGGAACTGGACTGATTAACAAAGAAATAGACAAGCGGACAGTGCTGGTGTTGCTATCCAAACCGGTGAGCCGGTCAGAATTTATCATCGGCAAACACATCGGGCTGTCAGCTGTGCTAGCCGTTCTCATTGCTTTGATGACCGGCATTTATCTGGGCATTCTCAGTTTCTACAAGATTCCGTACCCACTGAACAGCATTCTAGTAGCAGCCCTCTACCTGTTCCTGGAGCTATCCTTGCTCACAGCTGTGGGCATTATGTTTGGGGTTTTTACCAGTTCCCTGCTGGCAACCTTGCTCACCTTTGCCGTCTATGTGATGGGGCACTTAAGCCGGGATTTATTGCAGCTGGGCGAAATCAGCAAAAACCCCACTATCAAAAACGTCACGCAAGGGATCTATTTAGCGATCCCGGATTTGGCTAGATTCGACCTAAAAAATGAGGCAGTTTACGGACTGTTGCCAGATACAGTAACGCTGCTCGTCAGTGCTGTCTATGGACTGATATACATCGCGCTCCTGCTGGCGCTGGCAAATCTCATATTCTGGCGACGAGAGTTTTGAATGAGCTGGGAGTGGGCATGGGGCATCATCGCATGGGGCAT
>CAZJNL010000637.1:2738-3915 GCA_964546515.1 uncultured Oscillatoria sp. | reverse complement strand
CGGCAGTAGGGTGCGTTCCGCTTTGCGGAACGCACCCTACAGGCTTAATTAAGTTTTGTAAACATCTCAAAAAAAACCGGAAAGCTGCGAGAACAGCCGGTAAACATCCTTAGACTATAAACCACTAATAGCACTGATGGCTACTGATTATATCCTATTTATACACGGTGTCAATACCCGCGATAAACGCGAAGATCCGGCCTACGCCGACAACCTTTTTAAGCTGATCGAGAAAAACGCAGGGTCATCCCTGACGCTCAAACAGCTAACCCTCTACTGGGGAGATGTTAACAAAACGGAAGAGGACAAACTCCTAAAAAGGCTAAAAGCCTCGAACGAGATTTGGAATAAGCTTTGGTTCAAAGACTTTCGCGCCAATCAGCTGTTGCAGTTTGCTGGCGACGCGGCTCTCTACCTCAGCCGCCACATCGGTTCCAAGGTTGTCGAGAGGCTGAAGGAGGACGCTGTTAAGGAATTGAAGGATTATAACCCTGAAACAGACCGGCTGCACCTAGTCACTCACAGTTGGGGTACAGTCATCCTTTTTGATGTACTGTTTGCTGACCGTTGGGGTAAGGAAAACACGCCCGAAGATAAGAAAATCCCCGGCTATCAAGATGTCATGGAAATTCGCCGGTTCTTATTCGGCTTACCGCCCAACCCGGAGGATGGCATCCGTCTTGCCAGCATTCACACAATGGGTTCGCCGATCGCCCTGTTTAGCCTCATTAGCGTTAATGGAAGCAGCCACGACTTTAAACCCCTGCTCAACAAGATGGTGGAAGCACTTCACAAAAGAATGCCCCAGAAGCTACCTTGGATAAACTTTATCCATCCAGGAGATCCAGTTGCTTGGCCCTTTAAACAACTCATATTAGATATAGTGGAGGTGGAGGAAAAATACCTCGATTTTAAAGACGAGATTATCAACAGATCTAGCTTGATCGACTGGATAATTAAAGCTGTGTTCCTGTTATCCCTGCTGCATGGCGGCAACGCCCACGGCAGTTACTGGAGGAGCGAAGAAGTTGCCAAAAGAATCGCCGAGACGATTCAAAAAACAGCTACCCCTCTCTTGTAGAAACGCGATTTAGTCCCAGAAACCAGGTTTCTTTAAGAAACCTGGTTTCTTTATGTTCCGTCTCCCCTCTATTCTTGTAGAGACGCGATTTATCGC
>CAZJNL010000637.1:0-2638 GCA_964546515.1 uncultured Oscillatoria sp. | reverse complement strand
GTCTCCTATGGCGTCTCCTATGGCGTCTCCTATGGCGTCTCCTATGGCGTCTCCTATGGCGTCTCCTGTCGCGTCTCCTGTCGCGTCGCCATCTCCCCTTTTGGCGGATGCTGCGCCAGTACCATCTTCAAATATTGCCCCGTATAAGAGCGCGGAGAATCCGCCACCACCTCCGGCGTTCCCGCAGCAATCACCTCTCCCCCCTTATCTCCGCCTTCTGGTCCCAAATCAATCACCCAGTCGGCGCAGCGAATCACATCTAAATTGTGCTCAATCACGATAATCGAATTCCCCTTATCCACCAACCGCTGCAACACATTCAGCAGTTGGTGCACGTCATAAAAAGACAAACCCGTCGTAGGCTCATCTATTAAATAAAGCGTCTTCCCCGTAGCGCGGCGAGACAGTTCAGAGCCCAGCTTCACCCGCTGCGCTTCACCCCCAGACAGGGTGGGCGCGGTTTGCCCGAGGCGGATATAACCCAACCCGACATCCGCCAAAGTTTGCAACCGGCTCGCCGCCCTGGGGATATTCTTAAACACCTCCACCGCTTCTTCCACCGTCATATCCAAAACTTCCGCAATCGATTTCCCCTTATACCTCACCTGCAACGTTTCCCGGTTGTACCGCGCCCCCTTGCAAATATCGCACTGCACATACACATCCGGCAGAAAGTTCATCTCAATCACATTCACTCCCTGTCCGCCGCAAGCTTCGCACCTCCCGCCTTTAACATTGAAGGAAAATTGCCCCGGTTTGTAACCCCTCGCCTTGGCTTCAATGGTTTCCGCAAACAAATCCCGAATCACATCAAACACGCCCGTGTAAGTCGCTGGGTTAGAACGCGGAGTTCTCCCAATCGGAGACTGGTCAATCACAATTGCTTTGTCAATCGCATCAAGCCCCTCCATCGCATCCATCTCCTTGGGAAAGGCAACTTTGCGCGTCAAGTGGTGCTGCAAGGCGGGATAAAGCAACTCGTTAATTAAAGTGGATTTCCCCGAACCCGATACGCCTGTGATGCAGACGAGTTTGCCCAAGGGAATCTCAACGTCGATGTTTTTCAGATTGTTGCGGCGGGCGTTTTTGATGCGCAGAGAGTTTCCGTTTCCTTCCCGCCTGTGCACCGGCGTCTCTATCACCTTCCGCCCCGACAGATACGCGCCGGTGAGCGAATCCTCCGCCGCCAGCAAGGTTTTCAAATCCCCTTGCGCCACAATGAAACCGCCGCGAACACCGGCACCCGGGCCAATATCCACAAGATGGTCAGCCGCCCGAATCGTTTCCTCATCGTGCTCCACCACAATCAAAGTATTTCCCAAATCCCGCAATTTCGTTAGCGTGCGCAGCAGTCGCCCGTTATCTCGCTGGTGCAAACCAATACTCGGCTCATCCAAAACATAGAGCACGCCGGTTAAACCGGAACCGATTTGCGTCGCGAGGCGAATCCGCTGCGCTTCGCCCCCCGAAAGCGTCATTGCCGGTCTGTCCAAAGTCAAATAATCCAGTCCCACATCCAGCAGAAATTGCAGCCGCGCCCGAATTTCCCTGAGCACCAAATCAGCAATCTTCGCTTGTCGCTCGCTCAACTTCAGCTGATTAATCCGCTCCACGCACTCCTTAATCGATGCGCCGGTTAAATCCGCAATCCGGTATTGCCCCATGCGCACGGAAAGCGCTTCCGGTTTCAGACGCTTACCCTGACAGGCTTCACAAGGCTGGTACACAAGATACTGCTCCAGCTTCTGCTTTTGCAACTCCGAAGCTGTCTCCTCATACTGGCGCTGCAGGAAACTCAGCACGCCCGGGTAGTGCCGGTGATAGCCCCTCTCGCCTTTCATCACAATAGGATCTTCCCCACCGTGCAGCACAAAATGCTGCTGCTGTTCAGTCAGTTTCTTCCAAGGCGTGTCGATATCAAAGCCGCAAGCTTTACCGACAGCGCACAGCAGCGAGAAATAATAGGGGTTGTCTTTATCCGCCCAAGGCGCGATTGCGCTACTCACCGGCGCGTCTGGATCTGGAACCACCAAATCTGGGGAGAACGTCCGCAAGAAACCCAACCCGTGACAGCTCGGACAAGCCCCATAAGGCGAGTTAAAAGAGAACAGTCGCGGGGAAAGTTCTTCCATTACCGCCCCATGTTCCGGACAGGCAAAGTTTTCCGAAAACACCAATTCTTGCGGCATTTCCTCATAGGAAACTGTTGCATCTTTCGGCGCAGTTGTGCTATACTTACTCAAAGGCCGCACAGCAGCTGTTTCGGCGGATGTGTCATTTAATATCTGGATGACCGCAATTCCGCCGGAATGGCGCAGGCAAGTGGTGAGGGAATCGACCAGACGCTCCTGCAGACCGGGCTTTTTGACGAGCCGGTCTATGACGATCTCGATGGTGTGGGTGTGGTTTTTATCAAGTTCGATAGTTTCATCGAGCGGTCGAATTTCCCCATCCACCCTGACGCGCACAAATCCTTCCGAGGCTAAACTGGAGAGGAGTTTTTGGTGGGTGCCCTTTTTGCCGCGCACGACGGGGGAGAGGATTTGGAAGCGCGTGCGATCGGGGAGTTCCATGATGCGATCGCACATCTCGTCGATGGTTTGGGGGGCGATGCAGCGGTCGCAGATGGGGCAGTGGG
>CAZJNL010000636.1:0-3915 GCA_964546515.1 uncultured Oscillatoria sp. | reverse complement strand
GCGGGCCCTGTGGCCAATGGTTTAAAAATAAACATTAACCTAAACGCCCCCTTTTTTTTGGGGTTTTTTGGGGCACCGAGACTGGGCTAAAAGTGAGAAAAATCAGGAGTGGGAACCTTAAGTTGACACCAGTGCCCAGAGGGGGCGCACCTGTTGAGCCTATTTTTTACGAATCCGCCGCAACCGGATTTCACAAGTCTGGGAAACCCTCTTGAAGGTCAAGTTGGACATCAAAGACTCGGGCAAAAGCGTCAGCCACTGCCAGACGCACCGAGTCTACCTCGATTCCCGGCACAAACTGCGCCAAACTGCCGACCTGCTTGTCTGCAATCCCGCAAGGGACAATGCGCTCAAATCCCTCTAAGTTGGGACAGACATTTAACGCAAAGCCGTGCATGGTAATCCACCGGCTGACCTTGATGCCGATAGCCGCCACCTTTCGCCCCTCCAGCCAAACGCCGGTTTTGCCTGCAATCCGCTCACCCTCCAGCCCCCAAAATGCCAGCACCTCCAGCAACACTTCTTCGATCTGGCGCAAATACCAGTGCAAGTCTTGCCGGTGCCTTTGCAGATTCAAAATTGGGTAGCCCACCAGCTGGCCCGGACAGTGGTAGGTGACTTCACCCCCGCGCTCAACTCGGTGCACTTCCATGCCGGCACTCCAGGGGTCAAACTTGAGAAATTCCAGACTGGCTCCCCGCCCCAGGGTGTATACCGGCGGGTGCTCCAGCAAAATCAAAACATCTTCTAATTCCGGGCTGTTCTGGCGTTCCGCCACCAGTGACTGCTGCCACGCCCGAGCCGCAGTGTAGGGCACCTGTCCTAGGTTGTATAACCTACAGCGATGCCGGTGCGGCCCAGCCGAGGCCGACGGAGTTGGGTGCATACTCGAAACCATGCAAAAAATCAAGAGTAATTAGACGCAAATTTAGCCCGCAGACCGGGCAGGTAGATCACGAAATTTCAAGGAATGCAACAGATTTTAAAGAGAAGCCAAAACTCTCTGTTCTCCAGAATACAAAGTGATAGGGTGATAGTAGAGGCAATCATTCCAGGGGAGGACAAAATTTGAACAACCCCATCTCAAGGCGGTGAGTGTGGCGAGCGCAGCTAGATAACAGTGTAGAATTGATTTCATAATCTCAAAGGGACAAATCCCCAGAGTGCCTGAGAGCGGAGTGCAGCCGGGAACGCTATTTCCGGGATTGCGGGCCAACCCTCAGACCGCTAGGGGCTGTTGCCCCGGACAAACGGGCAGAAGAGGCAGGGCCTTAAAACAGTGACTGGCCCACACTCCCGAAAGTTTCGGCTCCGTTCTCGGCATTCGCGATCCCGTCAGCAACCACCAACCAAAAGTCAGGGTAAATTGCTGTAAGGGGCTTAGCTAAAAACGGGCTCCACCATCGGTTTGAGGAAAGCGGCAATCCCCGCCCCGCTTTCCCCCCACTCTGAAAGGATGAAGGATACAGCGATATGGGATGAATTAATTCCACCTTCCCTTACCACCCAACGCCCTCCCGCCGCACTGGGGAGGAGAGCTTTCCGCCTTTCTTACAAGTGGGCTATTCAGCGGTAAAAATCAGTTATGAAGCTTGTTATCCACGGCAAAAATATTGAAATCACCGATGCGATTCGCGAGTACGTCAATCTAAAAATTGAGAAAGCGGTCAACCACTTTCAAAATTTGACGATGGAAGTTGACGTGCACCTGTCAGTGGCTCGCAATCCTCGCATAAACCCCAAACAGGCGGCTGAAGTCACTATTTACGCCAACGGTACTGTCATCCGTGCCGAAGAAAGCAGCGAAAACCTGTACGCCAGCATCGATCTAGTCGCGGATAAGATTGCTCGTCAGCTGCGCAAATACAAAGAAAAGCGCCACGACCAAAAAACCCAGGCTCAGCCCACACCCACTGTGGTTGCAGCCGAACAGCCAGTGGCGACCGATATAATTGGCAATCGCACCCCGGAACTTCCCAGCGAAGTGGTGCGAACCAAGTATTTCGCTATGCCGCCGATGAGCGTTGAAGAAGCCTTGGAACAGCTCCAGCTGATCGATCACGATTTCTACATGTTCCGGAATGCCGAAACGGGCGAGATTAACGTGATCTACGAGCGCAAAAGCCACGGCGGTTACGGGCTGATTTTACCCCGTAACGGCAATGGCCAAACCAATTCCAAAAATGGGAAGATGGCCAGCAGCACTGCGGTGCCAGAAAAGTCCAAGTCCGGGCACGCCTGAGCTAAGCCCAACAGGCAATTAACCTAACCCCCCAGCCTCCTTCCCTCACCGGGAAGGAGGTTTGGGGGGGTTTGGTTTTTCCTGCGGCTTGGCTGCTAATTTTTCAGCGCTTGCAGGGTTTTCAGCGACTCCTGAACGTGAGCTGTGAAGTTCATCATCGAGTTAAAGATGTGCTGGACAACCCCCTGCCGGTCAATTACATAGGTGACTCTCCCGGGAAGTAGCCCGAAAGCCGCCGCCGGCACTCCGTACAGCTTGCGCACCTGGTTGCTGGTGTCGCTCAACAGGGTAAACGGCAGTTTGTACTTGGCTGCAAATTGCTGGTGCGACGCCGGTGAGTCGCCGCTGACGCCTATCACCTCGGCACCGGCATCCGTGAAAGTTTCGTAGCTGTCGCGGAACGCGCAGGATTCCGCCGTACATCCGGGCGTGTCGTCTTTGGGGTAAAAATACAGAACCACGGCCTTTTTGCCCCGGAAATCCTTCAGGCTCACCGGCGAGCCGGTTTGGGAGGGCAGGGTGAAATCGGGGGCGGTGTCTCCAACTTTGACTGTCATCTGTGCGGGTAGCTGCAACTCAAGCTGAGCGGAATGTTAACTTTTGTTATGCTAGCGCAACTGGGGCCATCCGCGCCACCGTGCCAACCGTGCCGGTGTTGGCCTTCAACGACTGGGGGAACTTGCCAACCGTAAAACCTGTGATGGCCCAGCGAATTGTAACGATTGGCTTCAAGCTCTCCGTAAAAATACTGAGGAGAGCTTAACTAAGTTCACCAAATCTTTAAATTAAAAAGCTTGCAATCAAGACTACCAGTCATTAAATTAGTGATATGGGTAGGCGGTAAAACCGCATAGACTCTCTGACTCTCCCAGAGATATAGTGCGACATCATAGCCAAATGTAATGATAACTATAAGGGTGACTTATTCAATGAAAGCACAAGTGATAACGGGGATTGCCGCCGCAACCCTATTAACAGGGATTGTATCTAGTGCCGGCATCGCTAACGCGGCTAGCCTCTCGCTTTCTGCTTCGTATCAACAGACTGATTTAGATAAAGACAGCGTGCCAGATCCCTACCTGAGTCAGGGTTATGGCCTCACAGATATCGAAGAGCCTCTCCGTATCGAAAAGTTCGACTCCGCTCTGGGCACGCTCAAGAGTGTAACTCTGTCATATAGCGGCAGCATGAAGGGACAGGGGGGCATTGAAAACCGCTCAGCAAAGGCGATCTCAGTGTCAGTGAATCTCAGCGGTTTGCTTTCATTGAGTGGGCCAAATAGTACGAATCTGTTCCAGTTGAACCCGCAACAGAATGCCACTTACAATGTCAGTAGATACGATGGCAAAGTAGATTACGTCGGCGCGAGTGGGCGGAAGTTTGAAGGACTGACAGCCGACGCATCCGGAACGCAAGTTTTCACGGATACCAGCATGTTGCAGTGGTTCACCGGCAGTGGCATGCTGGACTTTTTGTTCACAGCTACAGCTGAATCACAGGTTATAGGATCGGGCAACATCAGCTCCTTTATCGACACATTTGCCAAAGCGGATCTCAACATTACCTACGACTACGATCCGACGCCAATACCGGAACCGAGCACCATGCTAGGTCTAGCTGGGGTACTGGGTGGGATAGCTTTGCAAAAAAAGAAAACCGTGAAAAAAGCGTAA
>CAZJNL010000635.1:0-3918 GCA_964546515.1 uncultured Oscillatoria sp. | reverse complement strand
GCATTATTGAAATGCTCGTTCAGCCAGAAAATCGAATTGCTATTGGGGAAGCGGATGCGGTAAAGTTTGCCTGCATCGCCGTGAACATCAACCATACGGTTGTTTTGAACAAGGCGAGTGACGAGCTCAAGGGGCGTCTCGCCGCAGTTGGGTTTGAAATTGTCGAAACGCAGCTGACGGAATTTCTCAAAGCAGGTGGGGCGGCGAAGTGCCTGACGCTGCGGGTGACTGAGCCGGTGCGGGAAGAACACCACGCCAATGTGCCGGTGGAAAGCCGCATCGTTCGCCTGGAAGGGCACTTGCTGGACACGGGTTTGATCAGCCGCGCCTTAGACAGGATTATGGAAGCTGGGGGCAGTTTCCAAGTGCTGACTTTCAATTTGGGAGAGCAAAAACAAAGCACTTCCTCTGCAGAGGTGAAGGTGTCGGCTCCTTCCCACGACGTAATGGAAGAGATCCTGGCCCAGCTGATCGATTTGGGCGCGGTGAATCTGCCTGAAGACGAGCGCGATGCTAAGCTCGAGCAGGTGCTGATTGCCGGTGTGGCTCCCGATGACTTCTATGTCAGCACTATCTATCCGACTGAAGTGCGGGTGAGCGGACAGTGGGTGCGGGTGCTCAACCAGCGGATGGATGGGGCAATTGCCATTACCCACACTCCATCTGGGCCGGTGGCTCGCTGCAAACTCCTGCGGGATTTGGAAGTCGGGGAAGAGGTGGTGGTGGATGTGGTTGGCATCCGCACGGTGCGCAAACCAGAATCCCGCGAGCAGCGCAGCACGCAGGAATTCAGCTTTATGTCGGGAAGCGTTTCCAGCGAGCGCCGCGTGGAATTGGTGGTTGAGCAAGTGGCGTGGGAATTGCGGCAAATCCGCGATCGCGGCGGCAAGGTGGTTGTGACAGCTGGGCCGGTGGTGATCCACACCGGCGGAGGGGAACACCTGTCTCGCCTGCTCCGGGAAGGCTATGTGCAAGCGCTCTTAGGCGGGAATGCGATCGCCGTCCACGACATTGAGCAAGCGATGATGGGCACTTCCTTGGGCGTGGATATGAAGCGGGGGGTTGCGGTGCGCGGCGGACACCGGCACCACTTGAAGGTGATTAATACGATTCGCCGGTTTGGCAGTATCGCCGCTGCTGTGGAGGAAGGCATCCTCACCCGTGGGGTGATGTACGAGTGCGTGAAAAATAATGTGCCTTTCTGCCTTGCCGGCTCTATCCGGGATGATGGCCCACTGCCGGACACCCAGATGGATCTGATTAAGGCTCAAGAAGAGTACGCCCGCCTGTTGCGAGGGACGGATATGATTTTGATGCTGTCCTCGATGCTGCACTCGATCGGCGTGGGGAATATGACGCCGGCTGGGGTGAAGATGGTGTGTGTGGATATCAACCCAGCGGTGGTGACGAAGTTGAGCGATCGGGGTTCGATTGAATCGATTGGTGTGGTTACGGATGTCGGCTTGTTCCTCAGCTTGCTGGTGAAGCAGCTGGATCTGCTGACGAGTCCTTACCCAGTCGCTGCGGCTGTGTAGATATTTCTGGGGCGGGCGATAAAGTCCGCCCTTTATATTTATTTTTGCTCCGCTCGATAAACCGCAGACTTCGATGCCGGTGCGGCGCTATAATTAGCAAGGGCAGAGTCAAATATGGAAGGCAATAAAGATGACTCAGGAATTAATCGACCTCAGAAATAGCATTGTGGAAGGGCGCTACGCAGATGCTTTGGCAATCGTGGACGATATAGAGAGCATGAGCAAACAAGCAATTCTGCGGAATATCCAATCCTTTTTAATCAGGCTGATGGTTCACTTGATTAAAAACCAAGTTGAGCGGCGCTTAACCAATTCTTGGGCGGCTTCAATTGAAAATTCAGTCGTAGAGATTCAAGAGCTAAATATCAAAGAAAATCAAACATCTTACTACATCAAGCAGGATGAATGGGAGCCATTTTTGGAAAAGGCAATTGAGTTAGCAATTCGTCCTGCGAGTCTGGAAGTGCTGAATGGACGTCAGAGTCGCGCTCAACTGTCAGAGATGCTGGATAAACCGCAGCTTATACTGACTGCAACTGGGTTGCTCGCTCTGACATACAGCCACGCAGCCAAGGAGTTGCCGGCTGTCATAGATGAGTCTTTAGCTCTGTTACCTGGGGGTGAAGAGTGGAATGCAGACAATTAGAGGGAGAGACGCGCTTGGCACCTCACCTCAGATAGTGCGGCACTGTTAATAACTTGTTGACATTTATTGAGATAATCCCACTTTTGTAAATAGAACATTTTGTCTCGGGTTGGGAACCAAGTAGTTGGGTGAGTTAGCCAAGCTAACCCACCCAACCAGGGAAATTACTAAAGGTTATCCGGGTCAATTCCCAATTCCCGGAGTTTCGCTGCCAATTGCTCGACTCGCTGTTGGGCCAGTTCCCTCAGTTTTTGCTCAGACTCAGCCGCCTCTTCCGGTGTGGGCACCTGCTCCCCTTCAGGGGTGAAAAAGCGCAACTTTTTCTCAAAGACGCCCAGATATAAATTTAGCTGCTGGCTCCACAACCAGCCTTGTGGATTGGGTTGCAGCGGTTGATATTCGCCATCAACTAAATGGAAGCCGGCGAATTCTAAAGTTTCGGGTTCAAACCAGAAGTAATCCGGCGTGCGGAAAATATCTTGGTAGATTTGTTTCTTCAAACCTTTGTCTGTGTCAGCTGTCTTCTTGGAGAGGATTTCTACAATTACATTGGGATATTTGCCGTCTTCTTCCCAGACGACCCAGCTTTTGCGCGGTTTGCGTTCAGTGCCCAAAACCACGAAAAAGTCAGGCCCGCGAAAGTCTTCAGATTTGCGCTGGCGCGGGCTGTAGTAGATGGTTAGGTTGCCGGCGGCAAAGAAGTCTTGCCGGTTGCGCCACCACCATTCAAGGCATTTTATCAGCAGGAGCATCTGCTGCAAATGTAAGTAAGTTTCCAAGGGCGGTTCGTCGCTGTATAAATCCCTAGGGGGAAAGATAACATCCTCTCGGATGTCTTTTGGAGTTTCTATATCTTTGGCGAGAGACATAACCGGCTGAGTTGGCTTGAGTCTGGTAACATTCAGTTTAGCACAAGCAAATGCCGGCAGCCAGGTCGGGACGCATCAGAAACCGGGTTCCTTTTAGCCCGGGCGGAAAAATTGGTCTTTTCAGGGAAAGAAACCCGGTTTCTTAACCGAGATTTTTAATTCAAGACCTGCTCTCTAAAAGAACTTCACCAGTTCCTGCTGAAAGACTTGCACAAAACCGATGGCTAGCTGAATCACCGGCCAGCCGGCCAAACAGATGAGCGCCGCGCCAAAAGTGTTAATATCTAAACCTTGGCGCACTGCAACAATCACAGCTAGCAAACTCCAGACAGATAATATCCGCTCAATCGGTTGCCCCAGAAAGGGAACCAGCGTTAAAAAGTTCAGCACTTGGGGGGCGTATGCAAAGCCAATAGGAATCAGCAACTCTTCATAGGTGACGTGATTCGGTTTCAGGCACTTCCCTATCTTGGCGATGGTTCGCGTCCAGAAAAAGTAGCCGGCCACCACGCTTAGGCCATCCAGCAGAAGTGCTATGGCCAGGACGGGGAGAGATGCCAAATTAATCAACAAAATCACCGCGCTCCCCAGCATGTGGGAGAGTGCTGCTAAAATTACTATCCTGCGGGCTATCCGGCGGTTGCCATAAGTATTTCTAGCATTTTCGTAAAAATGTCCATCCAAAGCCAGTGCGCTCCTGAGGGTGGCTCTGAAACTTACTCTTGACTCTCCGTCACTCATGTTGCGTCCCTGCAGCTGACAGATATTGACAAATTCGCTCTTTTAGTATAACGCAAGTTGCTAGATACAAGTGAGTTAGTTAGATCCCCCCCTAGCCCCCCGTGAACAAAAAAAATTTCCTCTGGCT
>CAZJNL010000634.1:0-3919 GCA_964546515.1 uncultured Oscillatoria sp. | reverse complement strand
GAGGAAATTTTTTTTGTTCACGGGGGGGAAAGGGGGGATCTGGATGCTTAGACTTGCAGGTAGCAACTTGGGTTATTTTATCAGACAAACTCAAAAGAAACCCGGTTTCTTCCCCGAGAAACCGGGTTTCTTGTTGTGGGGCCATTACCTGTCGTGCTTCCCCAGGAAAAGAAACCCGGTTTCTTACCACCTCTATTACATTTTGTTAAATATAATTTGGCGAACACATAGGGCTACACCGAAAGGTATATAATCTGGATATGTAGGTAGAGAAGCGACTATGAGATCCAGCAGTAAGCCTCTGTTTTCACAGCACTATTTAGAGCGCCGCATTCAAGTGTGTCCTGAATGGAGTGAGGATGTAAGGCATGCTTTGACACAGTTGCGAACACTCTACACCGGCAAACAGAAAATTCTGCCGGCGCTTAACGAAGCTCAGACGGAAGCGGAGTTTATCCAGCCGGTGCTGGAAATATTGGGTTTTTCCTATATTGTGCAAACTCCTGTGCGTAAGGGCGGGCAAGTTCAGCGTCCTGATTACGCCCTATTTGCAGATGAGAAAACCAAGAATGAGGCTTATGGCTTTCTGAAGAATGATGAGGGGGCTTTTTACGCCCGCACTGTGGCTGTTGCGGATGCGAAATACTGGGGGCGATCTTTAAATGAGGTGTCTCGCAATGACGTCCGCGATAGGTTCAAAAATAGCAATCCTTCGTTTCAGATTGCCAGTTACTTGACGGGTTCTGGCGCTGACTGGGGAATTCTGACAAATGGCAGGATTTGGCGGCTGTATTGCCGGCACAGCGCTGCGCCGGTGCAGGAATATTATGAAGTTGACTTAGTTAACCTGCTGTCAGCGGGGGATGGGGGAGAGTTCAAATATTTCTGGTGTTTCTTCCGGCGGGAGGCGTTTGTTAAGGATGCCAGGGGTAAGAATTTTTTAGAGCGGGTGCGCGAAGGGAGCGCTGAGTATGCTAGAGTTATTGAGGGGGAGCTGAAGAAGCTGGTTTTCAATCAGGTGTTTTCTTCTTTGGCGGGGGGATTTGTTGCGTATGGGGCAGCGCGGGGAGAAAACCTGACGGATGAAACTAGCCGTCGGCTAGTCTATCAGGCTACTCTGTCTTTTTTGTACAAGATACTGTTTTTGCTCTACGCTGAGGCGCGGAATTTGCTGCCGGTGGATGGGGATTATCGCAACTACAGTCTCAGCAAGATGCTGCGAGAGATGGCGGAATTGATTGACCGGCAGCAGCGGATGAGCTTGACTTCTGCGGGTTTTTATGACAGGTTGCTGAATCTATTTCAAATTATAGATCGGGGGGATGCCGGTTTGGGAGTGCCGCGCTATAACGGCGGGCTGTTCAAGTTTGACTTGGCACCCTCAGCATCCAATTCCCTATCCCATGAAGGGAGAGGGGGAGGAAATAACTGGTTTTTGATGGATCACAAGTTAACGGATGCAGTGCTAGCACCGGCACTAGACAAGTTAGCGCGGATAGACGGGGAGCCGGTTGATTACGGTTTTATCGATGTGCGCCATCTGGGGGCGATTTATGAAGGGTTGCTGGAATACCGGCTGGTTATTGATGATGCTGCTAGGGGAGAAGTTCACTTAGAAACTGACAAGGGGGAGCGGAAAACTACAGGTTCTTACTACACTCCTGAATATATTGTCAAGTATATTGTGCGGCACACTTTAGCGCCAATTTTGGCGTCACGCGCCGAACGGTTCAAGGAGTTGATGGGGCAAATTTCTCAAGTGCGACAGCAATTGGGAGATGGGAGGAGAAATTCTGGCAGCACCGGCATCCTGCGGAAGGATTTGCAGCGTCTGCAAAGACAAGCTTGGGAAACTCTGCTGGATATCAAAGTGTGCGATCCTGCAATGGGGAGCGGTCACTTTTTGGTGACTGCGGTGGATTTTATCACCACTGAGCTGATTCGCATTCTCAGCGAGTACCCAGAGGATAACCCGGTATTGGAACAGCTGGCTAAAATCCGCGAGGATATTATTGCCAACTTGCAAAAGCAGGTAATTTCGATTAATCCCTGCAAATTGCGAGATGATAACCTGCTGCACCGCACGGTGATGAAGCGCTGCATTTACGGGGTGGATTTAAACCCGATGGCGGTGGAACTTGCGAAGCTGAGTTTGTGGTTGCACTCCTTTACTGTTGGCGCACCGCTGTCATTTTTAGACCATCACTTGCGCTGCGGAAATTCGCTGATTGGGGCGACGGCGCGGGAAGCGGAATCGAGTATGGCGGTGGATGCCGGTGGGCAATTGACGCTGTTTGCGGGACCGTTTGTTGGGTTACTCCGCGCTGCTGAGATTATGCGAGGGATTAGTGTTTTGAGTGATGCCACTTTTGGGGAAGTGGAAACCAGTGAGCGGCTATTCCGAGATTTTGACCGGCAAGCGAAACCTTACAAGCAACTGCTAGATATATATGTCTCCCGGCATTTTGGGGTGAAGGGTGCGGATAGCTTTTTGCGGCGTTACGGTGCTCTGGCGATAAATGCCAACCCAGAAAGGATGAATCAGGCGGATGCTGCGGTGGTGATTTCGGCGCGGCGCTTGTATGAAGAGAAGCGCTTTTTCCACTGGGATTTAGAGTTTCCAGAGGTGTTTATTGATTTAAGCACTGCTTCTTGGAAGGAGAATCCGGGGTTTGATGCTGTGGTGGGGAATCCGCCGTATGTGCGAAGTGTCAGGCTAAAAGAAGCGGATTCCGAAACCTGGGCTTATTACTCAAAAGCATATCAGTCTGCTGCGAAAAGGGAATTTGACATTTACCTGTGTTTTGCTGAGGGAGGGTTGAAATGGCTGAATTCTCAGGGACACACCGGCATGATTGTGCCTAACAAGTGGTTCACAAGTAAAGTCGGTGAATCTTTGCGAGTGCTGCTTTCTCAGCAACGAGGGGTAGAATCGATTGTGGATTTTGGGCATTTCCAAGTGTTTGAGGGGGTGACTGTATACACCGGCCTGCTTTTTCTTAGCGGTTCGTCTTGTGAGTCTGTGAAAGTTGCGATTTTGAAAAGTGCCGGGGAAAATTGCCAACCCCTTCCAGAAAGTGAAGGTGAGTGGGAAACAGGAATTATATCTTCTGAAACCTTGAACGCTGATGCGTGGGTATTTGCCCTGGGTTCTGCCGGCATTTTCAGCAAGTTAGGCAAACAGCAGCGTCTGGAAGATATTGCTACTGTGTTTAGTGGGACAGGCACTCGCGCCGATCCAGTGTTTTTGATGAGGCGTCAGGGAAACCAATTTTATTCGCGCTCTTTGGAACAGTGGGTGGAGATTGAACTTAGCTTGATGCGCCCATCCCTCACGGGCAAAGATATTGAGCCTTACTATTACGAGACTGATAACTACCTGCTGTTTCCTTATAAGGTAGCCGGTCAAGAAGCGAAAATAATATCTCCTCTGGAGATGGCAGAAAAGTATCCCAAAGGTTGGGCGTATCTCAATCATCCAGTGAATCGAGGGATGTTGGAAGAGCGTGAAAAGGGCTATTTCAGAGGTCGGAGTGATTGGTACTGCTACAGCCGCCCTCAAAATGTGAATGTCCTCGGGCGGCAAAAGTTAGTTTTACCTGATGTAGCGGGGAGAGCAGAATTTGCCTGGGACGCTGAGGGGCGCTATATTATTGACACAGCTTATGGAATTCGCTTAAAAGAAGGCAGCCAAATCTCTCCCCTAGCCCTAACAGCCATTCTCAACAGTTGTTTAATGACTTTCTTTTTGCAACAAACAGGAACCGACCTGCGGGGGGGCTACTTCCGCATGAAGACAGCTTATTTGAATCCTTTTCCTGTAGCTGAGATTACCTTCACCACGCCACCCTACGAACGCGCCGGCTATCTGGAAATAGCCAAATCTACTTGTGAGAGTTGCTTGACAGAAGGTGAGGGA
>CAZJNL010000633.1:0-3925 GCA_964546515.1 uncultured Oscillatoria sp. | reverse complement strand
CACCGCCACGTCTTGTCTTGTAGAGACGCGATTCATCGCGTCTCTCTTGTAGAGACGCGATTCATCGCGTCTTGCGGCGCGTCTTGCGGCGCGTCTTGCGGCGCGTCTAGGCTTGACACATTGCCATAAGTGTGCATTCCCAAACTAATCGCGGCTGGGCGTAACTCAGCAAGTATTGACGCGCCCGCTCCAGCTGCTCTATGGGCAATTTATCAATCGCCCCTGCCTTTTGTTGCTGCTGCCAGTAGCAGTGCTGCAGGTACTCCACCAACCACAGCTGCGCTTCCGTATCCAGGGTTTTGTCAATCTCTCTGGCAAGTTCCAGAGCTTGTCGGAGCGAGCGCGGCATTTGCCCCACCTTTTGCAGCAGTTCCTGGGGAATTGCTTGGAGTTGCTGCATCGCTGCGATCGCCTCTCCGGGACTCCCCTGCGCGATCGCCATCACCGGCTCGTTTCCCACAATCTCCCCGCAACCCGCTCGCCGCAATACCTGCGCCATTGCCTCTGGCGTCAAGCGATAGAAGGGAATCCGCTGACAGCGCGACACCAGTGTCGGCAACAGGGAATCGGCACTGGGCGCAATCAAAATCAGCGTCGCATTGCCCGGTTCCTCCAGCGTTTTAAGCAATCCATTCGCCGCCGCCTCCGCCATCGTTTCCGCCCGCTCGACTGCCACGACTTTTCGCGGCGCTTGCAACGGAGGCAAGCTGAGAAATAGGCCAATTTCCCGCACCTGCTCCAATCGAATTTGCGGCGGTGCCCTGCGCTTCACCCCCGCCGCCGCCGCTTCTTTGGCAGACAGTCGCTTCCCCTGGTGCAGATAAGTTGGCTCCACCCACAGCACGTCTGGGTGGTTCCCCTGTCGCACCCGATTTTGCACAGAACTCGCCTCCCTCAACCCCCCCTTTTTAAGGGGGGGATCGGGGGAGGAAGGCACACCGGCACAAAACAGCTGCTCGATAAAGCACCTCGCCGCCAAACTCCTCCCCACACCGTCAGCACCGGCAAACAGATATGCCGGTGCGATGCGGTTTAAAACCACTGCCTGAGTCAGCAACTCCACCGCCCGCTCTTGCCCTATGAGTTCCGCAAAAAAATTCATATAAATTACGTTTGATTAATCAAATATATCCCAACGCAGCCGGATCTCGTTCCCTGGCTTTAACCGGGGAACGAGAAATATCTCGGCACGCCCGGGAAAGAGCCCGCTAAACCTCGTTCCCGGGCTTACGGGTGTCGCCCGCACCAAAGGGACGAGAAACAGCCGGATACCACTGAGCTAGATATTGACTGACAATTGTCTGAATCTGCCAGGCGACTTCATCCTCACTGAGGCTGGCATCGACTCGCACAATCCGGTGGGGATGGGCTAAAGCTTGCGCTGCAAAGCCTTGCCCGACGCGCCGGTGGAACGCCAAATCCGCTTGTTCCATGCGGTCAGCTGCGCCCCGCCGCCGAGTTCTGGCCAAACCGATCTCCACATCTACATCTAACCACAGAGTTAAATCGCTTTCCAGCCCGCCGGTAGCGATTTGGTTGAGCATCTCGACTTGAGCCAAACTCAGCCCCCGTCCGTAACCCTGGTAAGCCACAGTGGAATCGGTGTAGCGATCGCACAAAACAATGGCACCGGCAGCCAGCTGGGGCTTGAGGAACTCCTCAACGTGCTGGGAGCGGTCGGCAGCATACAAGAATAATTCTGCCCGCTCCTGAATCGGGCAGCCGGTGCGCTCATCCAATAGCAGCCGGCGCAGCTCTCTGCCCAGTTCAGTGCCTCCGGGCTGCCTGGTGACCGCCACCGGCTTCGGTTGCAGCCACTGCTGCAATCTGTTTAGCTGGGTGGTTTTGCCACACCCTTCCACCCCTTCAAATACAATCAGTTTTCCGTTCACGCCCTCGCCCTCTTCTATCAAGTCCGGTTAATTCCCAACTCAACGCCCGCGCCGGGGATTAATTTTTGTCCCCTTCTCCCTCAATCCTGGTTGGGTAGGTGCAACCGGACGTGATATAATATAATGGCGGCACACCCAGCAAGCGAGTGCGCACAGCTAGAGAGTAGTTTGGCCAGACATGTCACGACTGTGACCGGTCACTGTATACCGCCACTGATAGTATCAGTGGGCAATCCCTCTGAACCCAGGCCGGTGTCACCAATTATCTTAAAATCGTCTTCGGTTAGCAGAGTCGGATCGGAAACACTCGCCAATATGGCCAAGAGCTTGCCATCAGGGCCGTTAATGATGGTAAACCGGCTCAACAAATTGGCATCGATCAAATTAAAGCCTTGCTCGATCTGTATAGCGTCGAAAGTCAATCCATCACCCAATCCAATATAATCCGATTGATCCAAGTAGTCGGTGATATAATCCGGGCCGGTACCCGCTGAGAGTACAAATACATCTGTACCGGCACCGCCGGTCAAGGTATCTGAACCAAACTCACCCAAGAGGTAGTCATCATCCTTGCCCCCCACCAGTGTATCATCGCCGTTAGCGCCCCGCAGCGTGTCATTGCCCTCTCCCCCGAACAGTAAATCATTGCCGCTGTTGCCATTAACAATGTCAGCACCTTGCTCCCCAGACAAAACGTCATTATCAGCTTCCCCAAACAGGCTGTCCGCGCCGCGACCGCCCCGCAACGTGTCGTTGCCGTCCCCCCCAAACAGTCGATCGATCTCTTCGTTGCCAAATAACTCGTCGTCACCGACATTCCCATAGAGGGTGTCGTTACCTGCCCCACCCAAAAGCGTGTCATTATCTCGACCGCCCCACAAAGTGTCATTGCCGTCTCCCCCGAACAGTTGATCGAAGCAGGCGTTGCCGAATAACTGGTCATTACCCTTGTCTCCATAGAGGGTGTCGTTCCCATCTCCCCCAAACACGCTGTCATCACCCGCACCGCCGGCTACTGTGTCGTTGCCGGCGTCGCCGAACAGCTGATCTTTGCCCGCGTTGCCATATAACGAGTCATTCCCTGGAAGACCGAAGAGCGTATCGTCTCCTTCCAGCCCTAACATTTGATCAGCTTCCGCAGTTCCTGTCAAGACGTTACTGTTCGCATTTCCAATTAGGTTGGCCATATCACACTGGCGGCTCCAATAACAACAAAAAGGTGAATATACCCAGCTTACCGCAGAATTGATGACGGTTTAGGGGGCCCGCAACTTGGCTGGTTTTCCAGCCTTTTCTAAAGATAGCCCTGGGAAATAGTAAAATCTTTCTCTTATACTAAACCTCCCTGAATAGGCTGGCAATCTAGAAAAAATGTTTTAATATTTGCTAAATAATTTGCCGCCCCTCTAGAAAGGAATTATATCCTATCCAGTCGCCTCAATTTTGTATAGAGAAAGGTTAGGATGCCAAAGGTTAGGCGGGTTTATATAAGATATCACTGGGAACTTGGGGTGTTGGTGAACCCGCCCCTACTTACTAGGAAGGATGCCAAAGTTCGGTGAATGCCTTTAGCACATCATTGCCATTTTGTCAAGACAAACACGCAACTGATTTTTGTGCGGTGAGGTGTGAGAGGCGAGCGTGCCCTCGAATGGGCTCCCACGCCGGTGGCAGGAGGAAGCGGCGTCAGGCAGTATAATAATAAATTCAGGAAGCGGCGGGGAAAATATTTTTGTCAGCTGAATCCTGATAACGGGATTGAAATAAACAGATTTGCTCATGGTTCAACAAACCTCTGTGCCGGTTACTGTTAACCCCATCAAATTTGGTACGGACGGCTGGCGCGGCGTGATTGCGGCAGATTTCACGTTCGAGCGCGTGGCATTGGTTGCGCCGGTGGCGGCAGAAGTCTTGGCGGAGCTCTATGGCGACACCACCTCTAGCCATACAGTCATCGTTGGCTATGACCGGCGCTTTCAGGCCGAAGAGTTCGCCCGTGTGGCAGCGGAAGCGGTGCGAGCGGCTGGTTTTGA
>CAZJNL010000632.1:0-3933 GCA_964546515.1 uncultured Oscillatoria sp. | reverse complement strand
CGCTTTAATCTGTTTTTCCGTATCAGCTTGCAGTTTTTCGCCGATCTGCTCAGGATCGAGAGGTTTCCCCCAATCAGCTTTCACTTCCGCCACATTGAGGCCATAAGCCAAGCACACTTCGGCCCACCGCTCGCCAAACTTGCCGTTACTCGCCACCAAAACCCGATCGCCCGGGCTCAGAAAATTGATAATTCCCGCTTCCATCGCGCCGGTGCCGCTGGCGGTCAAAATCAGCACATCATTTTGGGTTTGGTGCAGCCACTTGAGGTTTTCAGTCACCTCTGCCATAATTTTGCTAAACTCGCCGCTGCGGTGGCCAATCGGGTGCTTGGCCAGCGCGAGTAATGCCCGCTCTGGCACCGGCGTCGGGCCAGGAATCATCAGCATCAGCTTGTCGTCCATGAATTCGTCCTACTCTCTGAAAAATCTGTTTTTAGAGGAGTTAACGCCGCAGTAGCGGCACCCTTTCAAAGGCCCGTATTTTTCCCTTCTTCCTTTTTCCTTAGCCCTAGACGGGAGGTTGGGGGCGCACGATCGGAAAATCCTTCGCCGCCGCCGGCTCAACCCTGTAATCATTCACAGACCACCGGTATTCGATGGCCAAATTCGCTTGCTCGCAGCTTTCTTCCAGCTGTTTCTGTTGAGCGATAGCTTTGCGGAGGGTAATAATCAGCTGGCGTACCAGCTCCCGCTGAGGGGAGTTTTGCCCCACAGCCAACATCGTCTGGCGCTCTAACAGCTGGAGTAACAGCTCGTAGTGGACATAAGAAGGAAGAGGAATAAACTCCATTTAGATACTCCCGCGCTTGGTACTCCCGCCTTTCCGAATAACGATGAATGATGTTTTAATTACCCATTCAGCATTAATAATTCTGCTTTCTTTTGGCGGCGAGGAGAAAGCGGGGCGGGGTGAACCGCTTCCTAAGTGAACACATTAAGCCGCTCGTAAAAATCTGGGTTCACCTGAGTTTTCCCAGACACTCAGACCAAGCCTGCCCTGAGGTTTCAACCCCCAGATATCTGCGATTTGGATACACGAGTCTCACCTTTTGGCGGAAGTGACCTAAAGGACTTGACACTAAAGGCAGGTCGCAGGGAGCCGGATGGCCACGCCCCGACTGTCAGATGTCCTGTCATTCCTTCCCCAGAAAGCGTCATTGGCTAACGCTATTTTATCACCGCCGTTATTTCCAAATTACTCCAATCCCTGACCGAACAAAATCAGGGTTTGGCCTCACCGGCACAAAGCTTAGCCAGCGCACCGGCAATATCTGGCTGTTTCACCAAAGACTCGCCGATCAGCACCGCACCGGCACCCGCACCCGCCACCACACTCAGGTCATCCCTGCTGTGCAGCCCTGACTCGCTCACCACCAGGATACCCCGCTCCCGCAGCCGGTCGCCGAGCGCCCCCAGCAAGCCCACAGTCGTTTGCAGGTCAACTGAAAAATCTGCCAGATTGCGATTGTTAATCCCCACCAAGGTGACGCCCTCGATCCCCAACACCCGCTCCAGTTCCGACCGCGTGTGCACCTCAATCAGAGGCACCATCCCCAACCCCTTGACAATTTTCACAAAATAGTGTATGTCTTTGTCCGACAGAATCGCCGCAATCAGCAGCACCGCATCAGCGCCCCGGGCGCGGGCGAGATAAATCTGGTAAGGATAAATCAAGAAATCCTTGCACAGCACCGGCAAATCCACAGCAGCGCGGACAGAAGCCAAATTCTCAAAACTGCCTTGAAAGAACTTTTCATCCGTCAGCACAGATATGCAGCTAGCACCTCCCTGCTGGTACGCCTTCGCAATCGCCACCGGGTCAAAATCCGCACGGATGACGCCCTTACTCGGAGACGCCTTCTTAACTTCAGCAATAATAGCCGGTGAGGTCAACGCCTGCCGCAGATCCCCCAAAAAGTCGCGGGGTGCCGGTGCGCCTTGCACCTGGCGCTGCAACTCTGGCAAAGGCAGACGCTCCCGCATCTGGGCCACTTCAGTTTCCTTGTGCCAGACAATTTCCTCTAGGATATGCTGGGGTTCAGAATCAGGCAGCTTCACCTGATAGCGCAGGTATTCGACTGCAACAGCTGGATTTGGCGGACGGCGACGGATTTGCATAGTGGGGAATGGGGAATGGGGCATAGGGCACTGGGCACTGGGGGTTCTCCTGTACAGCTGAAGCCCCTGTGCCCCCGCACGCGGTTGTGCGGTTTTTATTTTAATGGGTTGCGACCGCTCGTTTGTATGCCTCGTCGAGAACTTCCGAAAGCGTCGGGTGGGTGTGCACCAAAAACGCCAAGTCGCGGACAGACTGCCGGTAAGCGATAGCATTCGCCGCTTCCTGAATCAAATCAGCCGCGTGCAAACCCAGGATGTGGACGCCGAGGACTTCGCCCGTATCCTGCCGGTAAATCACCTTAGCCACACCTTCCGTTTCTCCCTCCGCGATCGCTTTGGAGTTGCCCTTAAAATACGTCCGCACCGCCGCCACCTCAAACCCCTCAGCAATGCCAAGTTCCTTAGCAGCCGGTTCCGTCAAGCCCACAAAGCTAATTTCCGGGTGGGTGAAAGCCGCCGCTGGGATGCTGCGATAGTCCACAGTGCGGTGACGCCCGCAGATATTCTCCACAGCCACAATACCTTGGGCGGACGCCGCGTGCGCCAGCATCATCTTGCCGGTAGCGTCGCCAATAGCCCACAAGTTAGGCACCGGCTCACCGTCAGCCAGCACCGCCATGCGGTCGTCCACCGGAATAAAGCCGCGCCGGTCAATAGCCGCACCGGCACTCTCCAAACCCAAGTTTTTGGTCGCTGGAATCCGGCCCGTGGCCACCAAACAGGCGTCCACTTCCAGGACTTCCACAACTTCCTTAGTTTTAGTGTCAGCGAGTTCAATCACCACCGGCGAGCCTGGGATAACTTTCGCCGCCAGCAACCCCGCCCGAGTTTCGATGTCCCGGGGCGCAATCAGCACCCGCTGCGCCTGCTTGGCAATGTCCGGGTCAAAAGTGGGCATCAGCTGGTCAAGCGCTTCAATCATAGTGATTTCGCAGCCCAGTGCCGTGTAGATGTCGGCAAACTCCAAGCCGATATAGCCGCTGCCAATAATCGCAATCCAAGACGGAAGCGATTCCAGCTTCAGGGCGTCGTCGCTGGTAAATACCGTTTTGCCGTCAACTTCAATGCCGGCGGGCACCCACGGCACAGAACCGGGGGCCAGTATTATATCTTTTGCCGTGACAGTTTTCTCGCCCTTGTCTGTACTGACCGTCACTTTTTGCGGGCCAGCCAGCTGGCCCCAACCTTGGATAGTATCAATTCCCAGACGTTTGAGGCTGTTAGTCATGTCGCCGCGAATCTTGCTGACGATATTAGCGGCGTGATTGGCTATCGCTTGCCGGTCGAACCCCACACCCTGCAATTGAATGCCCAGCGTCTTGAGGTGGTGGGCGTCGCGCAATTCCCGAACGCGACCGGCGGCGGACAGCAGGGCTTTCGAGGGAATGCAGCCCCTATTGATACAGGTGCCGCCCATCTCAGCCGCTTCCACAATGGCCACTTTCAATCCGCAGCTGACCGCGTGTAAGGCCGCCCCATGTCCGCCCACACCGGCTCCCACAATCAGCAAATCATAATCAAATCCTTGGCTCACATTCCTCTCCTGGTGCGCGTCGCCCTACTTATTTTGAACTGGACTGGGGCGATCGGACAACACCCTCCGGGAAGGAGCGAATAACCGAGGATAACCTCACCCCCCCAACCCCCTCCCCGCGCTTCCGGGAGGGGGAGAAACAGATGGGGGTTTCGACTGATGAAGCTTGGAACTCAAACGATGGAGCTTGGAGCTGGAACGATGGAGCTTGGAGCTCGACTGATGGAGCTTGGAGCTCAAACGATGCAGCTTGGAGCTCAAACGATGAAGCTTGGAGCTCA
>CAZJNL010000631.1:0-3937 GCA_964546515.1 uncultured Oscillatoria sp. | reverse complement strand
ATCAGCCTCGCACCGGGCTTTCCACCCTCAGCGGCGGCTGTCACCGGCTACACCAGCGGCTCCACATCCCTGCCTGCCATTGTGGCTGCCAGAGATCGCCACGGCAACCCCTGTTTGGGCTTTGCTGACAGCGCCCCTGATTTCGTTCTCGTCTTGGAGAAAGACTTCCCTCGCCTGAAAGTCCAAATTGACAGCCGAGGTAAAGACACAACCCTGGCCATCAAAGGGCCCGGCGGAGTAGTTCGCTGCGGCGACGATACCGACAAGAACAAAGATGCCAGCATTGAAGACTCTGACTGGAAAGCCGGCGAATACAGCATCTGGGTTGGAGCCATTGAACCGGGCCCGAGCGTGGATTACAAGCTCTCCGTGGTTCAGCCGTAACCCAGCTTAACCCACTATAACAGTCCCCCCCGTCACCCGCTCCAACTGCGGGCAGCTTTCCTTGACGCGCCACAATACGGCAGATTGGCACACAGGCACCGGCAACAAGGACGGTAAAATAATCACTGGTCTGTTTTGCCAAAAGTGGGTATCCTCCCGTGCTCAATACTCTTGTTGCCGACTTCCGCATCATCTTCGAGCGCGATCCAGCCGCTCGCAACTGGCTAGAGGTCTGGTTTTGCTACCCGGGCCTCCAGGCATTGCTGTTCCACCGGATCGCCCACTGGCTGCACCTCCTGGGAATTCCCTTCATCCCCCGCCTGATCTCCTACTTTTCTCGCTTCCTGACAGGCATCGAAATTCACCCCGGCGCGGCGATCGGCAAGAGCGTTTTTATTGACCACGGCATGGGGGTTGTCATCGGAGAAACAGCCATTGTCGGAGACTACGCCCTCATCTACCAGGGAGTCACCCTCGGCGGCACCGGCAAAGAAAGTGGCAAACGTCACCCCACCCTCGGCGAAAATGTCGTCGTCGGTGCCGGTGCCAAGATTCTCGGCAATATCCAAATCGGCAACAATGTCCGCATCGGTGCCGGTTCCGTAGTCCTGCGGGATATCCCTTCCGACTGCACCGTAGTCGGTATCCCAGGTCGCATTGTATATCGCTCCGGCGTCCGCGTCAACCCCCTGGAACACGCCCAGCTCCCCGATTCCGAAGCCAACGCCATCCGCGCCTTGCTCGACCGCATTGAAGCCCTCGAAGAACAAGTCCAAACCCTAAAACGCCAGCCCGCTGTTGTGCCCGCTGTTGTCCCATTCGACCGCTCCGCCCCCAGCGCACCAGCACTTTTGGATGCTTCCCCTGCGACTTCCCCCGCAGATATCGCCCCCAAGTGCCGCATCCGCGACAAGCAAATTCAGGATTTCTTAGATGGCGCGGGCATTTAGCCGGTCACACATATACCCTCGTTCCCAGCCACCGCCTGGGAACGATTTTTCAGCTCCTCCCCCTCCACCCCCTCAAATTCATATCAAATCCGTCCGTCTCGTTTATTATTTTTCTTTCCCCTCAATTGCCCGTAACATTAATTTTACTATCCCTCTGACTCTTTCTTCTTCCTTCTTGGCGCTCTTGGCGGGGAGCATCCCGATTTTGTAGGGGCTCCGCATTCGGGCGAAGAATCTAAGGGGCAAATCCAAAGATGTACAGCCCGAATGCTTCGCCCTTATAGATGTGCCCGCAACAAAGGGATGCTCCCCTCTTGGCGTCTTGGCGGTTCATTATTAAAGTAAATCAACCGGACGGAATATAGTCTTATCTAAATTATCCTCAGGGATTCACCGCTCCGACTTCCCAACCCCCCTCCCTGTCGAGCCGGTATATCCAGCGGTTTTGCGGTTCCCCTCGCAACTCCAGACGATCCACAACTGCCGGCAAAAGCAGCAGCAAGCAAAAATGCGGTAAAGGCTCTGTTTCTGCCGGTGGGAGCACCGCAAAAGCACCCGCATCCCCTCTCGGTTTACCCGGATCTGGCCAAGCAAATTGCGCTCGTGCCCCCTCAGAGATTTCCTGCCAAGCAATCTGGCGGGCTTTTTGCAGTTCTGAGTCAGGCTCAGTATTTCGCACGAGCCTCAGCATCCCCGAAATGCGGAATTGCTCCCGCGTTTTCGGGAAATACCAGCACGCCTCCCCCCAGGGATTGCTGTCAATTTGGCCTGCTTTCTCGCTGCGGGCGTCTGTGACAAATTTCAGCTGGTTGGTATCGCCGAGAAAGCCGCGAAAAACCACCGTGCGGTTAGCCGGTTTACCGTCATTTCCAACAGTCGCCAGTTGCAAGTAGCGGGCGTAAGGGAGGCTGCGATTGCGATGCAAAGCGCGGGCTAGAGGCGTTCGCCAAAGAGCGAGAGACATGCAAATTTGAACCTAGTTAAGATATCTAGTAGGGTGCGTTACTGCGTCAGCCGCAACGCACCCAATCATTAAGTCTCAAAATATTGTATCATTAAGGGTTAAAATATTCTAGCGACTCCGTGACCCGGACAGCCTCTTCCGGGCTGATGTTCTTGCAAGCCGATTTAGAACTGGCGGGGGGAACCTCCTCAGAGGTGCCGGCGAAGCGATAAAAGCTGCCATCCTTTTCCATCCAGTCAGAAAACATATAGCTGCGGGAGTTAGCCGCTTTTGCAGACTTCCCGTAATTCAGCTTGTAACTGCTGCCAAAAAACCGAGAGTTCACAGGTAAGCTCGATTCCAGTTCCGGGTTTCTCCCCCCACCGCCGGTCGCTTCAATCCCAAAGCAGGAATTATTCGAGTCTCTGTAGAACAGAATATATCGAGGCGTGCCACCGGCACTTCCCGGAAGGATTTCCGCCCGCACGATGGTAATCTCAAATCCAGCTGGGATATAAGTGGGGACAGCAATTTTCATCCCTAGAGACTGCAGAAGCTGCACTTGAGCCGGAGTCAGTTGAGTGCCGGTTTGCTGTGCCAGTGCGCCTTGACTAATTGCGGCACTCATGGTAATGCTACTCAAGCAGCCAAGTGCGGCGATTAAGGGTGAGCTTCTCATTCCTAATCCTCTGTTACTATCAGGTAGATATTATATCATGTCCGGTGGATTAACCCTAAGAAAACCGGTAGGTAGGGGCGGGTTTATAGATATCTTTCGCCCGGAGGGAAGGCTCTTGGCAAAACCCGCCCCTACAGATATTAGGGTGAATTGCCCCGACCTAATATAAAGGTGCGGGTTTATCTAGCAGCTCTAAATCATTTCTGAAATTCTCTCCCTTTTCTTTCCTTGGCGCTCTACCCTGCGGGTAGGCGGCAACGCCCGTGCGCTCTTAGCGCTAGCCGAGAAAGCGCGTCTAAGGCGTCTTGGCGGTTTATTAAAAAAAGAATTTTCACCCCTCAATTAGAACCGCTATAGATATCTTTTACCCCCCAGGGTAAGGCTCTTGACAAAACCCGCCCCTACTTATCAACTCAGCACTTTTTGAGCAGCTTCCGGAGCGCGTTCCTCAGCCTCAGCCATCACCTTGCTCATCTCCTTAAGAATTTCTCCGGGATAATTTTCCAAGACTTTAGTAGACAGAGAAATGCTCCCATTTAGATAATAACCCGTACAAATCGCCTTCAGCGACTGACCAGTCTCAAACAGCTCCTCAAGAGATTCCACACTCTCTTGGCTCACCTGCCTGATGTGAAGCACCCCTTTAGTACCGCTGACATCCACAATTATACCATCCTCCTGGAAGCCACTAATTGTCCCCTCCACCAACTGTCCGCGCTGGAATTTACCCGAGCGGGTTCCTGGTGGCACCGGCAAATTGGCACCGAAAGCGGATTCCGCAATCACAATTGCTGTCCCGCTCGCATCCCCTTCAGATATTGCCGGCAGCTTTTCCTCCCCTAATTTCACAGCCTCCAAGCAGCTATTGATGCCGGCAGACGCTCGGTTATACTCGGCAATCTTTTCCTCAACTTCTTGCAAGTTCCGGTTGCGCTCGTCTATTTTCTTCTGAGCCTTGTTTTCTATGGCTTGCCGCAGATT
>CAZJNL010000630.1:0-3943 GCA_964546515.1 uncultured Oscillatoria sp. | reverse complement strand
CGCCAAGGGGCATTATGGCATTTATTAAGTCCTTGGCGTTCTTGGCGTCTACCCTACGGGAAGCCGCTAGCGCGTCTATGGCGGTTCATAAAATCCCACCTTCTGATACACTACCAGCAGAACAAAATAAATCGGGAGGAAAGCGCAGGAAATGCAGGGACAGACGATCGATCCAAGGGACTTTTCATGGGCCTTCTGGCCAGCCATGCCACTGTACCCTTATGGTAGCCGGCGAACTATCCGCCAAGAAGTGGTTCAGAACGCAGTTTGGACGTTTGACCAGATGCAGGGCATCTTTTATGTTGTCGTTCCGATTCGCATGACTGTTGTTAAGCTTGATGAAGGGGGGCTGCTCGTCTATGCGCCGGTTGCGCCGACTCCTGAATGCCTGCGGCTTGTTAAAGAATTAGTGGCGGAACATGGTAATATTAAGTATATCATTCTGCCAACTATCTCCGGTTTGGAACACAAAGTTTTTGTTGGCCCTTTTGCCAGACGCTTTCCCGACGCGCAGGTGTTTGTGGCTCCTTCTCAGTGGAGTTTCCCGCTAAATCTGCCACTGAGCTGGCTGGGTTTGCCGGCAAAACGCACGCAGGTACTTCCAGAAGATAGCAGCAAAGCGCCTTTTGCCGGTCAGTTTAATTACGCGATATTAGGGCCAATTGAACTGGGACCGGGACGGTTTGCGGAAGTTGCTTTTTTTGACAAGCGATCGCGCACGCTGCTGGTGACGGATTCGGTGGTTTCCGTACCGGAAAATCCGCCGGCAATCGTTCAGCTAGATCCGTATCCGTTGCTGTTTCATGCTAAGGACATGGCATCTGATATTATGGAAGACACGCAGTCAAACCGGCGCAAGGGATGGCAGCGGATTTGTTTGTTTGCGATGTACTTTCAGCCGAGTGCGCTAGAGGTGTTTAAATGGAGTGAGGTGTTTCGCGACGCTATGAAAGCGCCAGATCGGTCGAAGAAAGGTTATTTTGGGCTGTTTCCTTTTAAATGGAATGGAGACTGGAAGCGATCGTTTGAGGCGCTGCGCGGGGATGGGCGTTTGTTTGTCGCGCCGGTGCTCCAGAGTCTGATTCTCAATCGAGCGCCGAAGGAAACTATCGAGTGGGCTGATAAGGTGGCGAGTTGGGATTTTCAGCGGATTGTTCCGTGTCATTTAGACTCGCCGGTTTCCGCACCGCCGCAGCAGTTTCGCGAAGCGTTTTGTTTTTTGGAAAAGCAGCCGGCGGTGAGTGCCGGTTTGTTTGACAGTAACACATATCCTTTGCCGGAAGTGGATTTTAAAGTGCTGAGGGAACTGGATGCCGGTTTGAGCGGACTTGGCATTGTGCCGCCGGCGTTGGAGAGGGTGTAGCGTGGGAGATAAAGGATGGGTCATTCCGACCTGTGCCAAAACCAGAACTTACGGTCTAACGCCACGCTGGACTGAAAGGAGCGGCGCTCGTACCGGCTATAATCTGAAGTGTTATCAGCTGCCGGTGCAGCTCAACCGTTAAACCGCAGGTTCTGGGTATTTTGATGTGTAACAATATACAATTCCGGTCTTTGAATGCTAATTCCGAATGCAGACAAGGCGGCGATCGATATTCGTAAATTGCGGGACTACTGCCTGAATCCAGAGCATGATGAAGGAAAACATAAAGCGCGGCTATTTTCAACAATAGTGGGAATGACTGCTAGCGACGCTGAGGAGTTGCACAGGATACTTCTAGAGGTCGTCAAGACGCACGAGGCGCAGTTAGGGCGGCGGGACGACTACGGACAGCGCTACACTCTCGATTTCCTGCTGGAGTGGCAAGACAGACGTGCAACTATTCGCAGTGGGTGGATTATTGAACATGGTTCTGATATCCCGAGGCTGACAACCTGCTATCCTCTGTAATCTTTGGAGGCGATCCAAAATGGCAATAAATACGGTAAAATTACTTGATATCGTCGCACTGACGGTTGATATTCCCGAATACAACCTGCGACGCGGGCAAGTTGGCACAGTGGTTGAAATGTTAGCTGGCGGTGCTGCGTTTGAAGTTGAGTTCAGTGACCGCAGCGGACGCACTTACGAATCGGTGGGTTTGCGTCCTGACCAAATTATGGTGCTGCACTTTGAGCCGGCATCCCCTGATTCAGCACCCGAAATGGCCACAGTTTAGTTTAAACTCCTCAGGGAACATGATGCCGGTTTGAGCGTTAGCGAAGCGGCTCCGCAGGAGCCGCTTGGCGATCCGCAATGCGTCTGAGGGCGACCGCCTATTCTCCTACCCCAAAAACAGCTTGTAGGCAGGATTCTGGCTTTCATCCCAGTAGCGATATCCGAGGGTATCCAGAAATGCCTGCCACTCTTCCATCTCGTGCGGGGGAACTTGCATCCCCACAACAATTCGCCCGTAGTCTGAGCCGTTGTTGCGGTAGTGGAAGACGCTGATATTCCAATCGGGACTCATGGAAGTGACGAATTTCATCAGTGCGCCAGGACGTTCGGGAAACTCGAAACGGTAGAGCAATTCATTGTGGGCGAGGGGCGAACGCCCGCCCACCATGTGCCGCAGGTGCAATTTTGTCAGTTCGTCATCGGTTAAGTCAAGGGTTTTGAACCCATTCGCTTCAAAGGTTGCCACCATCTTTGCCGCGTCGGCGCGGTTTTGAATTTGCACGCCTACAAAGATATGCGCTTCTTTTTCGTCGGCAATCCGGTAGTTAAACTCGGTGAGATTGCGCTTGCCAATACACTCGCAGAACTTGCGCAGACTCCCCCGTTCTTCGGGAATGGTGACGGCAAAGATGGCTTCGCGGCGTTCGCCCAACTCGGCGCGTTCTGCCACAAAGCGAAGCCGATCAAAGTTCATGTTAGCGCCGCAGGCGACGGCAATTAAGGTTTGTCCCTGAATTTGCTCCCGTTCGACGTAAGCTTTGGCACCGGCAACCGCCAGAGCACCTGCCGGTTCGAGAATCGATCGCGTATCCTCAAACACATCTTTAATCGCCGCACAGGTGTCGTCGGTATCTACTAAAATGATATCATCGACATATTCCTGGCAGAGGCGGAAAGTTTCTTGCCCTACTTCCCGCACCGCAACACCATCGGCAAACAAACCCACCTGAGACAAGCGCACCCGATGACCGGCTTTCAGGGATTGATACATGGCATCGGCATCCACCGGCTCAACGCCAATAATCTTAATTTCCGGGCGCAACCGTTTCACATACGCCGCAATCCCAGAAATCAATCCGCCCCCGCCAATTGCTACAAAGATAGCGTGAATTGGTTTCTGGTATTGCCGCAGAATTTCCATCCCGATTGTACCCTGACCGGCAATCACATCCGGGTCATCAAAGGGGTGAATAAAAGTCAAGCCTTTTTCTGCTTCCAGCTGGCGAGCGTAGGCGTAGGCGTCGTCGTAGGTATCCCCGTGCAATACAACTTCGCCCCCCCGCGCTTTAACTGCATTCACCTTGACTTGGGGCGTGGTGACCGGCATAACGATAATAGCGCGGGTTCCCAGCCGAAAGGCTGCGAGGGCGACGCCTTGGGCGTGGTTGCCGGCGGATGCCGCAATGACGCCCTGTGCTAGCATATCCGGGGGCAGTTGCGCCATTTTATTGTAAGCCCCGCGCAGCTTGAAGGAAAATACGGACTGCATGTCTTCCCGCTTGAGCAGGAGTTTGTTATTCAGTCGCGCCGACAGGTTCGGGGCGCTTTCCAGGGGCGTTTCTTGGGCAACGTCGTACACGCGGGCGGTGAGTATTTGTACTAGGTAATCGCAGTACATGGGTGTGAGGGGGTTGGTAAATGCCGGATGGGTTACAATAATACACGATTGGTGTCACCGCTATGCCGGTGTTGCCTGAACCCAAGTTGCTACCTGCAAGTCATTGCATCCAGCTCCCCCCAAACCCCGTGAACAAAAAAAATTTCCTCTGGCTCCCCCCTTTTTAA
>CAZJNL010000629.1:0-3963 GCA_964546515.1 uncultured Oscillatoria sp. | reverse complement strand
ACTCGGGCCGGTGAGAATCTTTGAGGCTGCCACCCGCTCCTGCTTGTAGGAAGACATGATACGTCCATTCACCGCCGCTGTCATCGTCGGGATGCACACGCCCAGTTCCAAGGCACTCTGCACCGTCCAGCGCCCCGTGCCTTTTTGCCCAGCCGCATCTAGAATCAAATCAACCACAGGCTTGTTCGTCTCTGGGTCGATTTGCTTGAAGATGTCAGCTGTAATCTCAATCAGGTAAGAGTTGAGCTCCTCGGTGGTGTTCCACTCGGCAAACACCTCGTGCAGTTGGTTGTGGTCGAGCCCCAAAGTATTCTCCAGCAGGTCATACGCTTCCGCAATCAGCTCCATGTCGCCGTACTCAATGCCGTTGTGCACCATTTTGACGTAGTGACCGGCACCGCCCGGGCCAATATAGGTCACGCAGGGGCCGTCATCGACTTGCGCGGCAATCTTGGCTAAAATTGGCTCCAGATACTCGTAGGAGTCTTTCGTGCCTCCCGGCATCAGGCTCGGGCCATTCAGCGCCCCTTCTTCACCGCCGCTGACTCCCATACCGATAAACCGGAACCCAGTCGCCTCCAAGTCCGAGGTGCGGCGGGCGGTGTCTTCATATAGGGAGTTGCCGCCGTCTATAATGATGTCACCGGGCTCGAGCAGGGGTTTGAGCTGCGAAATCACCGCATCCACCGGCGCGCCGGCTTTCACCATAATCAGGATTTTGCGGGGGCGCTCCAAGGACAGGACAAATTCTTCCAGGGTATAGGTGGCTTTGACATTCTTGCCCTTGGCTCGGATGGCCATAAAGGCATCCGTTTTCTCGGGAGTTCGGTTGTACACCGAGATCGGGAAACCGTTGCGCTCAACGTTCAGCGCCAGGTTCTCCCCCATGACGGCTAAACCAATCACACCAAAGCTCTGCTTTGTCATACGTTATTGTTCAACTCTGCATTTTCGGGAACAGTAGCAGCTCCTTCACTCAGGGTAGCCCGAGCCCACTCGGAGAGCCTGTAAAGAAGACATTAAGAGTCGGGTTGAGCCGGTGAGGGCGTGACAAATTATATGATTTCCGATTGCTTCGTTTTTGGATAGCGGGGGAGCGGGGGAGCGGGGGAGCCGGGGAGCCGGGGAGCGGGGGAGCCGGGCCCTTGAGATTTCAGGTTCTTTGAGCGCGGTAGGAAACACAATCGATGCTACCGGATATGATATTAATTGCGGGCAATTAACACTCCACAGTATCTTTCGGCACAAGTCTGGCCGGTGGCTTTAAACAAAACTGACCTTATATCTGTTTGTAGACTTTTTAAAAAGATTAGCTCTTTTCTGGCTATATTAAGCTTTAAAAGGTAACAGAACAGTTAAAGATTGACAACTAATTAAGCGTAATAGAGAAAAAGTGCCTGCTTGTTAAGCGGGCGGAATCCCTCAAGAGCCAGCATGGGAGCGGCCCTTTGTGGGGACGGCCAGACTGAATCCGAGAGGTAGGGTGCGTTCCGCGTTAGAGAGTCTTCTATAGAAGTAGGGAGCTTATGGGCGGAACGCACCCTACAGGACAGTAGGGTGCGTTCCGCGTTAGAGAGTCTTCTATAGAAGTAGGGAGCTTATGGGCGGAACGCACCCTACAGCTGAGTGTCCCGAAACAGAGAGAGCGAGAGACTGCTGGAACGATAAAATGAGCTTGGTTACGAAAAACCGGCGGAAAATCTAGTTGTGTGCAAGCGGAGGGTTCCGGCATAATGCTCTCATACTTAATGGCGCTGGCAGTCGCTCTCGGTGGCTTTGCCCTTTATATGGCTGCCTTCTTCTTCCCAGAAGTCCATCGCAAGGGGGACTTCATCTGGAGTGGCGTGGCAATGTTCTACGCCTTGGTGTTGTGGTTCTGTGCTGGGCGCATCACCGGCGCTGTGCTGCTCGGGGAAGCCGCCAGCGTGGCCCTCTTGGGCTGGTTCGGCTGGGAAACCCTGCGCTTGAGACGGGAAGTGACCCCAATCGGAGAGCGGACTCAGGTTTCTCAAGACAAGCTGTCAGCCGGCGTGTCCCAGCTGAGCGGGCGCGTCACCGACTTGTTCAAAGGCAAGCCCCAACAGACAAAGGCACCGGCTGCCCAAACTGCCGTGCCTAAAGTACAAACACCGGCACCCGACGAGCCAGAAAAAGCTGCCGCACAAACAGCGCCAAGGGAACAAATGCCGCCAACGGAAGAAGAGATCGTCGCCGCAACGGCAACTCCAACTGAAGCTCGAAATCCAGAAGTTCCCGCAGCGGCGGTGCCAGCTCCACCAGCTGCAGTTGAACCGGCACCTGCTCCGACACAAACTGAGCCTGAAAAAATACCGGCAGCAGCAGCCCTAGAAGGAGCAACAGCTGGAGCGCAAGCCCCAGCTAAGGAAGAGGAATTGCACGAAGAAGGGTTTGAGCCGGAGCCCGCACAGACTTCAGTACAGGCAAAACCCCCTGCAGCGAAGGTGAAGGATAAAGCCAAACCAGCATCCAGTGCCGGTGCGGGCAAAGTCCTCGCGCCGGTGAGCGGGGCGCTCAGCAAGCTCCAAGAAGGGATTCAGGGGCTGGTGAGCAAGATTAACAAGCCCAAGAGCCAGCCAGCCCCCAAGACGCCCCCAGCCAAAGCAGTTCCCGACACAGCAGAAGAACTGAGCGATGACGAAGAATTCCCCCTGGAAATGGATGCGACTTTTGAGGAAGCGCCCCCAAAGCAGGCAAAGCCAGAATCGATTCACATTCCAGTGGGATCTCAACCGAGGGCACCCGGGAAGCCGGTAACAGAGGAATTGGAAGAACCAGCCATCGGCAAGGTGGAGCTGCAAGTGGCAACTTTAGAAATAGAAGTCATCGTTGAAGGAGTGGCGATAGGGGTTGAACCGGCACACTCCGCCACCACCGCGGAGCCGCCACAGGAGAACCCGCCGCAACTGGTTCGCCCCAATCCCCCCAGCCCGGAACTGGTAGAAGCAGCCTGGGAACCGGCGGCGGAAGTGAAAGATGCGGCGGCGCGGGTGCCGGTTGAGGAAATCGCCCCGGAAGCGGAACTGGCTCCACCGGCAGAAGCGCCCCCCGAGGAGCTCCCCGAACCGGAGGCTGTGACAGCACCGGCACCCGAACCCGCCACCGCAACAGCGCCGGTGGAACAGAGCACCCCCCCGGCAAAAGCGCCCTCCGAAGAAACCCCGCCGCAACTGGTTCGCCCCAATCCCCCCAGCCCGGAACTGGTAGAAGCCGCCTGGGAACCGGCTGCGGAAGTGAAAGATGCTGCGGCGCGAGTGCCGGTTGAGGAAATCGCCCCGGAAGCTGAACTGGCTCCACCGGCAGAAGCGCCCCCCGAGGAGCTTCCCGAACCGGAGGCTGTGACAGCACCGGCACCCGAACCCGCCACCACAACAGCGCCGGTGGAACAGAGCACCCCCCCGGCAAAAGCGCCCTCCGAAGAAACCCCGCCGCAACTGGTTCGCCCCAATCCCCCCAGCCCGGAACTGGTAGAAGCCGCCTGGGAACCGGCTGCGGAAGTGAAAGATGCTGCGGCGCGGGTGCCGGTTGAGGAAATCGCCCCGGAAGCTGAACTGGCTCCACCGGCTTTATGCGCGGAAGGACAAATTGAGGCACCGGCTGCAGCGGAACCGCAACCCGCAGCGGCGCTAGAGGTTCCGCCCCTTGAGGAAGCAAGGCAGGTGCCAGAAGCCGCCCCACCGGCACCGCTCTCCGAGGCAGAAGCGCCCAAACAGGAGGAGGGTTTTGCCAAACTGTTGCGCCCCAAACGAACTGACCCCGCAATGGTAGAAGCAGCCAAAAAGCCGGCTGAGGCTAAGTCTGTCACTCCGCCGCCTGCAGACAGTGAGGCTTCCGGTGCCGGTGAGGAAAACAGTTAAGCTGTTGCGCATTTAATTTTTGCTATCCATCTCTATCCCTCGTTCCCAGCATGAGCTGGGAACGCGCCTCTGGAGGCTCTGCCTCCTT
>CAZJNL010000628.1:0-3968 GCA_964546515.1 uncultured Oscillatoria sp. | reverse complement strand
CCCGGCGGCGGGGGGAGAACTGGGGATCTGGCAATTCCCCGCCCCGGGGGCCGGTCGAAACTTTCTAAGCGGAAATTGAGTAATTTTGTGACACACGAATATTGTCAGACAAGCACTTCAGCTGTGTTAATTTTAATAAATACGGGTGAAGACTTTGGAAAGTCCCGCCGGCGCGAGGGGGGAGAAGGCAACCGGCACTCCCGCGCTCCGGGGTCATTTCAAACTGTATTAACGTAAATTGAGTAATTTTGCCGCACGCACCTGCTGTCATATAAGCACTTCGGCTGTGTTAATTTTAATAAATCCGGGAGAAGAGTTTGTATAGCCCCGCCTGCGCGAGGGGAGAGAAGGCAACCGGCACTCCCCCGCTGCCGGGTCATTCAAAACTGTATAAGCGTAAATTGAGTAATTTTGCGATACGCAAACTTTACCATATAAGCACATGCGCTGTGTTTATATTAAAAAATCCGGTTTAAGACTTATTAATCGGTGGCAAGGTTCTGAGGGTGGCGCTCTATCCAGCGACAGATGTCTGCATTAACCCGATCGGGAATTTCCCACGGGAACAGGTGCGCCGTATTCGGGTAGCAGTGCCACTGGCAGTGCTTCAGGTGGCGAGCGGTTTCCAGACTTGACTCCGGGGTAATGTGCCGGTCAGCCTCACCGGCAAGCACCAAACTGGGACACTGGATCTCCGAGAGTTCCGAAAGCCGGTCATACCCAGCCCTCAGGGCCATCTCCAGGGCCCGCCGAGCCGGGCCCGAGGTCTGCAAATAAGCCGACATGCCAAAATCGGCGAGATACTGGTAGGCAACCGGCGTGTGTTGCTCGATCAGGTAGCGGTAGAGCGAGCGCTTGCCAAACATCTCGATATTCCACTCCCAGCTGGGATAGAGCCGGTTGACGATCGAAGACACGCCGGTGTAGAGCAGATCCTCCCACGACACCGGCGGGTGGCTGCTGCGAGGTCTGGCAGCTGTGGCCACTAAAATCAAGCCACTCACTCGTGCAGGCAGCTTCAGCGCCAGCTCGATGGCCAGAATCCCCCCCAAAGACCATCCCAGCACCAAACACCGCGAAATCCCAAACCGATCGAGCAGCGCTTCGAGATCCAGCAAGTGATCCGCGATCTCAAAGTCCCCACCAGCTCTGCTCTTGCCGTACCCCCGCAAATCCGGAGCCAAAGTTTGGAACCGCTGCGACAGATGCTCCGTAAACACAGACATGCTCGCTCCCGAACCGGGGTGGCCGTGCAGACAGAGAATTGGGAACCCTTGCCCCTTGACATCTACACTGAGTTGTGCTATATAGCGAGCGCTTTCCTTTGGCTGGGATTTTGACGGCATTTTCTGCAGGGTTACACTGTCGTTTATTTTAACCGCAGATGCAGGGTGCGTGACGCTGAGCGCGAGAATTGTCCTGCAGCGTGCGGGTTGGTAGCGCGTCACGCACCTTACTGGCACTGTCGTTTATTTTAACCGCAGATGAACGCAGATGAACGCAGATATAGCGGTTCGTTATTGAGGATTGAAAATTATTTTTTTAATAAACCGCCGCCGTGAAGGAGCGCCAAGGGAAGAAAAGAGAGAGGATTTCACAAATTATTTAGAACTGCTATATATCGGTTTTCAATTGAATGAAGTACAGCCTGCACAACCCGTAGGCCAGCGTCTGGCTGCCTTATATTCCAGGCAAGATGCCTGGACTACGGAGTTGTGCGAGCGATATTCAAACCGCTGTAAGAGGGAATTCCGCATCTGCGTTAATCAGCGTTTATCTGCGGTTAAAATTCCCCGATGGCTTGGCTTCTCACACACCTTTTCATTGCTTCCGCTTCCGGAATTAACCGCGCCATACCAATAATACCCGTAACATTTCCGTGGCGATCCCGGGAAACATCTTTCAGAGCGAGCAACCACAGCTGGGTATCCCCCACTGTCACAGCTTCCACAAATGTTTCAGCTTCCCCGGTACCGAGAATCAAGCGGTCATTTTCGCTCAACCGGCTCGCCACCTCAGGGGGAAACAATTCCCCATCATCCTTGCCGATAACCTCCCGCACGGAAAGACCGACAATCTGAGCAAAAGCCGTATTCAGCATCACATAGCGCCCCGCAAGATTCTTCCAAAAAATGAATTCTGTTTTGGGTGAAACAATCGCCGGCAACAGGTTATAAATGCTGTGCACCGAAGTTCGCTCCATATGGCGATCGCTGACATCCTCAACCATAGCCACCATATAGAGAATGTCTCCATTTTGGTCGCGCATTGCCAGCGATGTCAACTGCACCCAGAGAATGTCTTTGTTTTTCTTGATGAAACGTTTTTCCAATTGATAGCCGTTAGTTTCTCGCTGCCATACCTCCTCTATATAGGGAATTTCCTCGGATAGGTTCTCCGGATGAGTAATATCCAAAAAGTTGAGAGCTGCCAGCTCACCCGGCGCGTAACCCAACAGCTCGCAGAAAGCCTGATTCACTTTGAAGAACTGGTAGTCCGGGAGGGCAGACAAAGCTATGCCGATAGGAGATTCTTCAAAAACCCTTTGCAATTGCTCCTCGCTCTGGCGCAGCGCCGCCTCAGCTCGCTTGCGAGCGCTAATGTCGCGCATGACGGCCAGAAGGCCAGCTTCCGCACCGCTCTCATCCTTGAGCACGCTCACCGACGCCTCGACATACAGTTCTTCGCCGCTGTGGTTGATATGAAGCACCTCTCCCCGCCAGAATCCCTTAGCGGCAAGACTGGCCCAGGCAGCCGCTTCATCCTCAGGCTTGAGCCAGCGATACCCATAAACATCTTCTAATCGCCGCCCGAACACCTCAGCTGACTGATAGCCATACAACCGTTCCGCACCGGGATTCCAGTAAGTAATGCGGCGCTCAGTGTCAATCGCCACCACGGCATCATTCACCTGAGACAGAACGCCCGCCTGAAACCGGATTTCCTCCTCTGCCCGCTTGCGCTCAGTAATGTCCACACACGAGCCAATGTAACCGGCAAAGCTGCCACTGGCAAACCGGGGAACCCCCGTATCCAAAAGCCAGCGATACTCGCCATCCGCCCGCCGCAGCCGGTATTCCATCCGGAAACTGGCGCGAGTTCGCAAAGCTGAGCGGTAGGTTTCTTGACAGCGCCGCCTGTGATCAGGATGGACGAGCTCTAACCAGCTGTCGCCCAGATGCTCTTCGAGAGTGCCTCCGGTAAAATCCAGCCAAGTCTGGTTGAAATAGGTGCAAAGCCCGCTCTCATCCGATATCCAAATCAGTACCGGCGCACTGTCTGCCATCGTGCGGAAGCGCTCTTCGCTCTCCCGCAGCACCGCCTCCACATGCAGGCGCTCAATAATTTCCTGTCGCAACTGCTGGTTCGCCAAAGCTAGTTCGGCGGTGCGCAGCTCCACCACCTGCTCCAGGCGCTCCCGGTACTGCCTCAATTCCTCCTCCGCCCGCATGCGCTCTGTGACATCCTCAACCATGCTCAGATAGTAAAGAGGCGCTCCCGCATTATCCCGAACCACCGAACAACTCAGGTGAACCCAGACGAACTCGCCGTTTTTCTTGACGCAGCACTTCTGGATCTGGTACGAGGGGATCTCCCCTGTGAACAGCTGTAGCTTCAGCCCCAGATCCCGCTCAACCTCCTGCGGGTGGGTGATGTCCAGCAAGGTTCGCGCCGCCAGTTCTTCGGGATCGTAGCCCAGCATCTGGCACAGTCTGGCATTGACGTTGACAAAGCGATAGTCGCGGTCAATGATGGCCATGCCGAGAGGCCCTTCTTCAAAAATCTTGCGGAATCGCTGTTCGCTTTGCCGCAGCGCCTCTTGTGCTCTGACGCGCTCGCTGATATCTTGCATTAGCCAGCGCATGCCGGTCAGATTGCCGGTGGCGCTGTGCTGGGGGGCAACGGTGAACTCGGCGATCAACGGCTCTCTCCCAGGGGGGTGAATGCTAAAGGGTGAGGGGTGAAGG
>CAZJNL010000627.1:0-3973 GCA_964546515.1 uncultured Oscillatoria sp. | reverse complement strand
AAATCCGAAGTCATTCCGACTGCATTTAATCTAGCTTAAGCAAGGATGCCCTGTCAAGGAATGGCCAGACAGCGAGGGATATCCGTGAGAAGACTATTCTAATAATAGGGGGTTGATGTTTACAAAAAGTATATATGGTAAAGGTTTGCGGTGATTTACACTTAGGATAAATAAAAACCGGCAGCTTTTGGCAGCCCGGGGGACTGGCCACGACCGCGCTGGGCGAGAATCGGGAAAGTTAGACTAGGGTTGGAAAGGTTCTCAAATCCTGCCGGTGGGGAATTGGCCCACAAGCTACGGCGCAGGAGTGGGACAAGACAGCAGGCAGAAGGCAAGGGGAGATGAAAGGTTTCTGGATGAAAGCACCGATGGGACAGCACAGGGGAGCTGAGGCCAATCAGGGGAGGCACGAGCCTCTGGGAAATGTTGAGCCGCGCGGGAAAACACGCTCGAAACAGGCACGCCGCCTGGGGTATCTCGCCGCTCTGTGGCTGGTGCTGCAGGGGCTGCTGCTGCCGGTGCCGGCACTGGGAGCTGCAGAGCGCAAAAGCATGAGCTACAGCGAGCTGTTGCAGAAAATTGATGCCGGTGAAGTGTACAAGGTTGAGATTGACCCAGCGCAACAAATTGCCAGAGTCAAGTTAAAGGAGCAGTTAAAGGAGCAAAAGCCAACAGACTATGAGGTGTCTCTGTTTGACAAATACCCAGAGGTATACCGAGCCATCCGTCAAAAAAATCAAGGGGATGAGGAGATTAAACTGGATATCGAGCCCACTGTAGACCGCAGCGCTGCAGTGGGGCTGGTGGCGAATTTACTGCTGATTCTCCTGCTAATTGGGGGGCTGACGATGATCTTGCGCCGGTCTAGCCAAGCAGGCAGCCAAGCGATGAACTTTGGCAAATCGCGAGCTCGCTTTCAGATGGAAGCCAAAACCGGCGTCCTGTTCAACGATGTGGCCGGCATTGAAGAGGCCAAAGAAGAACTCCAGGAAGTCGTCACCTTCTTGAAAAAGCCGGAACGCTTCACAGCGGTTGGTGCCAAGATTCCCAAGGGGGTGCTGCTGGTGGGCCCGCCGGGAACGGGGAAGACGCTGCTGGCCAAAGCGATTGCCGGTGAAGCAGGCGTGCCGTTCTTCAGCATCTCGGGGTCGGAATTCGTGGAGATGTTCGTGGGCGTGGGAGCCTCGCGGGTGCGGGACTTGTTCAAAAAGGCGAAGGAAAACGCCCCCTGCATTGTGTTCATCGACGAAATTGACGCCGTGGGAAGGCAGCGGGGTGTTGGGATTGGCGGCGGTAACGACGAGCGAGAGCAAACGCTCAACCAGCTCCTCACAGAGATGGACGGCTTTGAGGGCAACACCGGCATCATTATTATTGCCGCCACCAACCGCCCCGACGTCCTCGATTCCGCCTTGCTGCGCCCGGGGCGTTTCGACCGGCAGGTGACGGTGGATCTGCCCGGTTACAACGGGCGGCTGGGGATTTTGCAGGTGCACGCCCGCAACAAGAAGCTGTCGCCACAAGTCTCGCTGGAGGCGATAGCGCGGCGGACTCCCGGGTTTTCCGGGGCGGATTTGGCCAACCTGCTCAACGAAGCGGCGATTTTGACGGCACGCCGGCGCAAAGAGGCGATTGAGCCGCTGGAAATTGACGACGCCATCGACCGGGTGACGGTGGGGCTGACTCTGACGCCACTGCTAGACAGCAAGAAAAAGCGGCTGATTGCCTACCACGAGGTGGGGCACGCGCTGCTGATCACGGTGCTGAAAAACTCTGACCCCCTGAATAAAGTCAGCATTATTCCCCGTTCGGGAGGGATCGGCGGCTTTGCCCAGCAGGTGTTTAATGAAGAGATGGTCGATAGCGGTCTGTACAGCCGGGCTTGGCTGAAGGACAGGATTACCATTGCCTTGGGGGGCAGGGCTGCAGAGGAAGAGGTGTTTGGCCATGACGAGGTGACGGTGGGTGCCAGCAACGACATCCGGGTGGTGGCGGATTTGGCGCGGGAGATGGTGACGCGCTACGGCATGTCTGAGTTGGGGCCGGTGGCGCTCGAAAGCGGCAGCAATGAAACCTATTTGAGTCGGGACTGGACGCCTCGCTCTGAGGTTTCCGAACAGGTGGCTGCCAAAATCGACCACCAAGTCCGGGGGCTCGCGGTTGAGTGCTATCAGCAAGCTCGCCGAATCATCAGCGAAAACCGCGTTTTAATAGATTGGCTTGTGGATCTGCTCCTGGAGCGGGAAACCATTGAGGGCGAACAGTTCCGGCAAATTGTCGCCGAGTACAGCCAACTGCCGGAACGCCAGAGGGCATCCAACTTCTAGCGGGATTAAGGAGCAGTGGGCCGGCACTGCCATCGCAGAAACCGGGTTTCAAAGTAGGGGCCTGGCTTGCCGGTGCCATCCTCAGAAACCAGGTTTCACCGAAGTTACCTGGTTTCTTGGTGTTCCTAATCCGGGTTTTTTCAGGGACACCAACCCGGTTTTTTTACCCGGATTTTTCATCCAATACTTGCCAAAGTCCTCAGTTCTGCTGCGAGTCAGGCCGGCTGGAGAGAGCGGCAGTTTGTTCGCCGTACATGGCCCGCAGAACGGTGCCAGGGTCTATCCACTCTTGGGCGTATCTCAGGCCCCAGTGAAGGTGAGGGCCACTGGTGCGGCCACTCATGCCAACGCGGCCAATCCGGACGCCGGCGTTCAGCTGTTCGTTTTGCCAAATTATAATGCCACCCTCGCGGTCAATTAGATAATTGCGGCCATTGGCCTGCCCTACTTGCCCTTCCATGTGACAGTAGACGTGATCCCATTTCCCGGATTCTATCACCAAGCCGGTGCCGCACCGGTCATCGTCAATCACTTCCACCACCTGACCGGCCCACCAGTTGCGGATGTAACTTCCTTGCGGGGCGGCAATGTCCAGGCCATAGTGAAACTCCCCTTCCCCTCGGGGGCCAAAGGGAGAGCTGTATTCTTCAAAATTTTCCACGGGAAAGGAAGCAGCTCGCCAGCTGCTGCCGGTAGCCGTCTGGCCGATCTCACTTTGTTGGGCTTTGACTGGGTTGGGATGATATCCCAGTGCAAGTAGCGCTATCAGACTGGCGCCCGCTAGCAATAGAAGACGTTGCAGACGCCCAAACCTATTTAGCTTCATTTTTGACACTCCTCAACCGCCAGATGAGTTTTAAAGTCCCTATTATACTCCATTTTTGCACTTTGTCAAGCACGAGGGAAAGCGGTGAATCGATTTTCCAGCTTCTGATTTAGTCTAGAAAGCTAGCAATGGATTCCTGGCTCAATCAAACCGTTCCGGAAAATCATCTTGCCCACAATCAGTTATAAACCTTTTAGACTCAAGCTGCCTTAAGTTTGGGTTAAAATTCCACAAAGGCTAAAATCTGGTTAAGAACGGTTACTCATCCTACGCTCTCAACGGCTCTAAAACCCATGCTGACTGAATTGTTTCCTTTTGAGTTCGCTCCCGACGCCACCGCGATCGCCGGTACCGGTCTGTGGTCGCTGGCGCTGTATTTGGGCTTCTCCCCGGTTGGTGAATGGGTGAGCGAGCTGCTGACTCGCTGGTTTAACTTCGCTGAGCGATCGCTGTACACCTCCGCTGCGGAGTTTGAACGCACTCGTCGGGCTCGCGAAGCCCAAAACTCCTTCTTCGCTTCCCTGCTCAGCATTGTCCCGTTTTTCATTATAGGTGCTCTATGCAACTGTGGTGTCGAACTCGGTTTAGGTCGCAGCTGGGCGATCAGTGTTGGTATGATTGCTTGTGTCGGCTGCGGTGTCTATGAATTGGGGCGTCGGGATGGCCAGTCTTAGGCGTTTGGATTTTAGATGGGCAACAATAGGAGTGGCACTTAATTAAACGCCTGTACAGGATGGCCAAAAAAACCGGTTTCTTAAAGTTTCTTAAAGAACCGGCTCTCCCCCACTTCCGATAAGTAAAACTGATTAATATCTAATTC
>CAZJNL010000626.1:0-3973 GCA_964546515.1 uncultured Oscillatoria sp. | reverse complement strand
TTTTTCTTACTCCCCCTCTCCCCTTGTGGTCGAGGGGGTTGGGGGGTGAGGGGGCTTTCAAAAACTAACTTATGAGATTTATTTTTGTGCGGCTTTCAGAATGCAGTCTGCCGGCAATACACTAAAGCCCTCCTTGTCGAAAACGGAACAGCGCCCCACCAAACCGACTAAGGCAGGCATCTTGCCGCGCTTCAATCTTTCGGCTGCTTGTTTTGCCGGATCAAACTGCCAGCGCCAGTGATTTTTTCTCAGGTAGTCGGGCGTGAAAGATGAGGGTTCCAGCAGCCAGAAATCGATGCCGTATTTCTGAATCAGCTGCTTTGCAGGTGCCAAATCCTGACTGTACTGCGCCTCAATTAGCTCGACTGTACGCTCCCGAAACCGGCGGTAGTAACCCACATGGTAGGGAATGGCATATTCCCGCCCCACCAAAATCGAGCGCTGGGAAAATGTCGGCAGGTTATTTGCCTCTTCCGCCAGGGATGCGATCAGCGTGTCTTTCGGCTGCTGGGCAAAAAACTGGTACAATTGTTGCGCTCCCCCCACTTGGTAGGCGGTTTTAGGGAAGTTCTTCACAAAGGCGGGATAGAAAAACAGCGTGGAAAAAGCCAAAAGGAAACAGGAAAAACAAATAATTTTTGCTCGTTGCCTGCTGTCTTGTGTCTGATTTTCCGCCCACTGGAAGACGGCATCCAGCAGCACCGCCAGCGCGATTCCCCCTGCTAGGGCTAGCACAATGCGACAGCTGTGCCCCGTGTAGCGGCTGGGAAGATGAAGTTTAAACAGGGCGGCATGGGCGGCCAAAAACATGGCGACAGAAACTAGGACGATTTGAGGCAAGACTCTGACGCCTGAAGTCACCTGTTTTGCTAAGGGAAATTGGGCGGGATATCGCAGCAGCACCGGCAGCAAAAGCCCAAACCAAACCAGAGCCGTCTGTCGCGATGGCAGGATGGCGCTCCCCCTGCCATCAATCCAAAATTCTACAGGGTTTTTGTGGAAAAAACTGCTGCGCCCTCCCGGCAAGAATTCTGGCATTTTCCTCGCTTCGGCTGCGGTAATTGTCGGCCCAAATTCATTGGTTTTTAGGGCGAATGGCAGCAGCACCAAAATCGCCACGAAAAGCCCAGCAGCGCAAAACCAATAATCCCGCCGGTTTTGGGTGAGTTGCAAGCGCCCGCCTTCCCAGCGCACCAGCTGCAGGATTATTACGCCGGCGGCGATCAAGATGTACTGCGGATAAAATAGCCCTAGGAGCGCTCCGCTGATGCCGGTGCCAAACAGCGATCGCCGCAGCAAGTAGTGCAAAAATGCCAGAAATATGGGAAAGACAAAGGCTCTGGGCGTTGCTGAAACTAAGTCGTCTTTCATCCACATGCTTTGATTGAGCAGCAGTGAAGCGATGAAACCGGCAGCCGGCACCGGCAGCAGTTGCAGGCAGACACTAAAACAGTAGCCGGTGGCTGTCAGCCCCAGCACCACTGGCAGGAGTTTATTGGCAAATAGCGGGTTAATCCCTACCGCCGCCAGCACCCGGTAGAGCGCCGTGTATCCTGCCGGTGCCACCGATTGAAAGTAATTCGCAATTAAATCATTAGGAAACAGCTCAGGGTCTAAAAACCGCAGCATCCAAAAAACATGCTGCCGCGCGTCGTCTTGCACGATGTACTTACTGCTGAAAGCTTCTCGCAAAACCGGCAGGGCGTAAAGGGCGGCAAAGGTCAGACTCAAACTGAGCCAAAATATGGTATTGGATTTGGGTGTTTTGGCTGCCGGTGCCGTTATAAATTTGTGCAGTCGCGCAATCAGCATGGTTGCATGTTCACTAAACAGGTTAAATTTCCACAATCAAGATTTTATATCAAATGCGGGGGCATGCTTATTCCAGAGTGGGGGCGGGTTCATCCGGGAGCGTCCCATTTTTGCCGGATTAGCTTGAGGAGAATTATAACCTGTAGCCAAGTCCGAAAAATTCCAAATTCCGCGCCCCTTTTTCATTCCCCATCTATATTCTGTTAGATAGGGCGAGCCTCAATATCCGTTTCAGTAGTCTCGATAAGCCGAATCAACGGCGGCAAATAAATCCGGAAAATCGTAAGGCTTCTTTAAGTAATAGCGAATGCCCAGGGAGGCAGCTAGTTCCTGGCCATCACTGTACGCCGTAAGGAACACAATCGGCACACTGATTCCTTGTTCGCGGAGGCGCTGGCAGACCTCTGCTCCTGTTAGTTCTGGCATTCGATTATCTAAAACCAAGACGTGCGGTTTCTCCTCAACCACTTTTTCTAGGGCTTCCCTGCCATTACGGGCTTCCGCAACCTGCCACCCCTCCATGCCGAGGAGAAAAGCGAGCAGATTTCGGTTGTCATCATCATCCTCTGCAATTAGCACCTTGCCTTTTACTGGGTTGCTTGGGTTCACAGTTTTTGCCTCTCTATCGGAAACGCGAGAATAAATGGGGGTGGTGCTGATTGTACTCTGCTGGGTGCAGGAATTGGAATCAACTTTACTTGCCCCTCCGATAAAAGAGACCTCATAAATACTGCCACCCGCACTGCCCCCCCGGAGCCGGCAATCTCAAAAGCTCGCAGGAAATAATGAAAAAGTCTGCGTGAAAGACTTCTCGGATCTGCTTCTACTCTTACTGGCTCCAAAATTTCCATTATAACTTCAATCTTGCGGATTGCCGCTTCAGTAGAGAGGAGATCGACTAGCTCGCGGACACTGTCGGTGAGTGACACGGGTTGAAGTGCCCCAATCTCTAAGGATGCCAAATCCCGCCAGAGGGCAGCGCGTCGGCGAAACAGCTGAATCGATTCCTCAGCTTGTCGGAGCAATTGCAGGGCGAAGTCGAAGCGGTTAGTTGCGGCCAAACGAGAAACAGCCTCCAGTCGCAAGCGCCCCGCATTCTGCGCTTGGATGATATCTTGCCGCAGTTCTTCTAATGCCTTATAATCGTTAGGGGCTGATGCCAGTACGCGCCGCATATCTTCTTCTAGCCGGCCTTGCAGCAATTCGGCTTCAATTCCATGAGACGCGCACAGCAAAATTTCTTTCAGCCGCTGTCCCACCTCCTGCCGCCGGACGGAGATACTGAGCGCTCCTACAATTTCGCGTTTATCGTTACGCAGGGGAATTCCTTGGCAGCTGAATGGATGAAAGCCCTCAATAAAATGCTCGGGCCCGATGATTTCAACATAACCCTCTTCCGCTAGGGGCGTTCCCAGACCATTGGCACCGGCGACTCCTTCTGTTAGCAGAGAACCGGGCCCGGGAACACTTTCAGGCCCGCGCACGCTCCGCTCGTCACCCACCACGTCGAGGACGATAGCGTTGTGTTCGCTGAGCATTACAGCGTGACGATCAGCTCCCGCCGCCTGCGATAATAGTCTGAGATAGGGGCGAGCGGCACCAATCAGAGAACGCTGTCGCTCTAGCAACCGCTCGGTATCCAAGCTTGACAGTTTCTCCGCTTGCAGAGCGCGGGCGTTAGCCCCCTGTATGTGCGACCTTTCCCAGGCGCGGCACACGACTTGGCGCAGCATGCCGGCAGAAATTGCGCCTGTGGACAGATATTGGCGTCCTGCTTCTATTGCAGCGTTTGCTACAGTTGACATTTTGATAAAAGTAGGTGATTTCTCACATTCCCCCTGCCGCTATCTTAACACTAGCTACAGTCCGAATTAATTGATACTTATACCATATCCGGCAGGTATGCAGGGCATTGGCCAGCTTCAGGTTTTTTGTTGCAGGGATGGGGCCGCAGCCAGGATGGCCACGGAGAAATACTGCAGGCGGATCTCATGGCAGCCGGTAAACCAAGAATTGCGGGCTTTCATAGACAATGTTAAAAGTCAAAGTTTTGGGTTTACTGACCACTAAATAGGTGGCGCGATACTTGCTGGCTAACCGCTGAAAGTCTGCTTGCGTCAAAGCATCGAAGCCCGCCCTATATTTATAGCCATACTTAGAT
>CAZJNL010000625.1:0-3976 GCA_964546515.1 uncultured Oscillatoria sp. | reverse complement strand
CCAAAGCATTCCCAGCAAACCCCCCAGCAAAAGCGCCGCAACTTCACTGATTCCCAACAGTACAGCCGCCGCCACCGCCACCGCCACAGTCAGGAGTTTGCGGTTTTTGAGAGCCGTTTTTCCCAGCCGCCAGACAGCGCCGAGGATAACTGCCAGAACTGCCGGTTTAATGCCATATAATAAAGGAGAAACTTGGGGGAGAGAGCCGGCGTCGACATAAACCCAGGCAAAAGCAGCCGTAATCAAAACTGCCGGCAGGATAAAACAAACCCCGGCAATAATTAGCCCCAGCCAGCCGGCGTACATGTACCCGACATGGATAGCCATTTCTGTAGAATTTGGCCCTGGAATGAGGTTCGTAGCGCCGACTAAATCGAGGAATTGCTCTCGTGTCAGCCACCCGCGCCGGCGGACAATTTCATCCTCCATCATAGCAATGTGCGCCGCCGGCCCGCCAAAGCCAATCGCGCCCAGTTTGAGAAAGAGTTTCGCCAGTTCGCCCAGCCGGTTTTGTGCCAAGGAATTCATGTGGTTTGCTGCCGGTTGCCCCACAAAAGGAAGATTATACCGCCATTTTACTACTTATATGGCAAGTGTGCCGGCATCATTATACCTAACATGGTTAACCAGAAACCAGGTTTCTTAATGTTTCGTTTATAGCAATTTTCAATTAAATGAAGTACAAATATCTGCAACGCCGTTTCGGCCACAATCCGTAGGGCAGGCGTCCCGCCTGCCTTCAAGGACAGGCAAGATGCCTTTCCTACGGGGGTGTGTGCCCACAGACATTTCGTGTGAAGCCGTTAGGGATTGCGGGGGAAGTGATCGATTTGAGCGTAGCCGCTGAAAATCAGCTTTTTCCCTTGGGTTTCCAAGCGATTCAGCCGCATCATAACCCCATCCAGATCGAAGCGATCGAGATCGACCATATTATCTAAAATCTGCGCCAGTGCCGCAGCTAGGGTTTTAGACGTTTCCCGGAGGGATTCCGGTACGGCATCCGCTTCAAATTGGGGATCTTTAAACAGAATCCGCCGCCGGCGCTCAATAGCGAGGGTAACAGTCAGACAGATTGGCACGATACTGCCATTGAGCAACTCTGCTTTGGCTGAGATGCGAAGGCGGTTTTGGGGAAGCAGCTGCACCTGCACCTCCAGAAAGGAAACAGGTGCGCCGCCGGTGAGTTCAGTTAATGCCGGCAGGTCAATATTTCGCAGGCGCTTAGTAACGAGTTCCGCTTTAAAAGACTGGTTGATGCCATCTTCACAGAGGATGACTTCAGCAACAGCTTGGGTTGGTTGCTTGAGACGAATTTTGCCACTCAGAATTGAGCTAAAGTCAAGAGCGACGGCATCGGTTTCAAACGACATCCGCTCGACCGGAAAATCCCGGCGAATGACGAGTCCCCGACCGTTCATTTTGAAGCTGTCGATGCTGCCTTGCAAGAGTTTGCTGCTCGGATTGCAGCGGATAACCACCTCCACTGACTCACACTGCGAAAACAGGTGGCGAATGGATTGGCTGGCGACAGTATTGAGCATGCGCTCACCCCAATCTGAGCCAGAGGGGGCTGTTGAGCCGGTGAGATTCCCAAACATGCGGTTTCTCTTTCCCAGAAGTTCTTGTTCTTTTGTAACAAAATATGAAGATATCAGCAAATCCCCTCCTGGAAGAATTGGCACACGACTCTGGCACAGCTGGTAAAGTTTGAGGGTGAGATCGTGCGGGCCCTCCGGCTGAACCCCTTACGGAGTCTGCCTTTCAGCAGCCGGTGGCGCGAGCGGGCCTCGCTGTCAGCCACTTTCAAGTTTCAGCACTTGTTGAGAATCACCTCAAATAATCAACGTTATTGATTCCGCTGACCGGAATGCCCCCACTCATTAAGTTTGCACTATAACGCTCGCTCTGTCTAGGTTTCAGGCATTAATTCCGTTAAGAATATCTGATGTAACAGTTTAGAAATCGGAATGTTCGGCAATCCGCCCCACCTGCTTCCCCCCTCAAAACGCAGTCCAGGCGGATCGCTTGTCCAGAGGGCCTCAAGGCGTAGTCCAGGCGGATCGCCTGGACAAAGGGCCTCAAGGCGTAGTCCAGGCGGATCGCCTGGACAAAGGGCCTCAAGGCGTAGTCCAGGCGGATCGCCTGGACAAAGGGGACAGGTTTATTACCGCTCACGACACCCCGCCCCACCAGAAGAAATATCGCTCGGCTTGACTGACCAATCAGGCGAAATAAATATTAAGAAACCTTTCAAAATCATTCCCAAATTCAGGTAGAGTGTTAGAATTATAAATAAATATATCGGGCTGATTGCGCCGGCGTTTCAGGAGTTTTGTCAGTCAGTCAGGACAAGACCCAGCTAGCTGGGCGACAGTTGGGTTTTAGGCTCCCCCATAAAGCCCCTGAACCTTTTGGGCAATCTCACCCCGACAATCGGGATACTTTTCCCTCGCTCCCCATAAACTAAACACATTGGGAGGTTCAGGCAATGCTGCTAGAACACTCAGATCAGAAGAAAACCCCCTTGTTGCGCCCCTTAACAGCTAGCTTAACAGAAGCAGGCGTAACCTTACTAAACACTCTCACAGGTCATGCCGGCGGAGTCACTGCTGTGGCGATAACTCCGGACGGGACGCGGGTGATTTCCGCTTCAGATGACAAAACTCTCAAAATTTGGAATCTGGAAACCGGAGAGGAACTTTTCACCCTAAAAGGTCATACCGACTGGGTGCGCTCCGCAGCCGTCACCCCCGATGGCACGCGGGTGATTTCCGGTTCAGATGACGGCACTCTCAAAGTCTGGAATCTGGAAACAGGAGAAGAACTAAACACCCTAAAAGGTCATGCCGACTGGGTGCGCTCGGTAGCAGTCACCCCCGATAGCAAGCGGGTGATTTCTGGTTACTCTGACAGCACGATAAAAATCTGGAATCTGGAAACCGGCGCGGAACTAAAAACCCTCACCGGTCATATTGGGCCGGTACGCGCTTTAGCAGTCACCCCAGATGGCAAGCGGCTGATTTCTGGTTCATTTGACCACACCCTAAAAGTGTGGAATCTGGAAACAGGAAAGCAACTCAACACCCTCACCGGCCATCCCGACACCGTGCGATCCGTGGCGCTCACCCCAGATGGCTTTCGGGCGATTTCCGGTTCAGCTGACGGCACTATCAAAGTCTGGGATCTGAAAGCATTTAAGGCACTTTTCACCCTAAAAGCTCATGCCGACACGGTACGCTCTCTGGCGGTCACGCCAGATGGCAAACTGGTCATTTCTGCTTCAGACGATCGCAGTATAAAAGTCTGGAATCTGGAAACCGGCAAGAAACTTTTCACCTTCACAGGTCACACCGGCACGGTGCGATCGGTGGCGCTCACCCCAGATGGCAAGCGGGTAATTTCAGCTTCTTCTGACCAAACTATCAAAGTTTGGAATCTAGAAACAGAAAAGAAATTTATCACGCTCGCGAGTCATACTGACAAGGTGCTGGGTGTGGCGGTGACACCGGATGGCAAGCAGGTTGTTTCTGCCGCATTTGACAAAACTCTCAAAGTATCCAGTCTGGAAACCGGCCAGCAACTTTTCAGCCTGAAAGGTCACACCGGCGAGGTGCAAGCAGTGGCTGTCACTCCAGATGGCAAGCGGGCAATTTCTGGTGCGAGAGACTGCACGCTCAAAATCTGGAATCTGCAAACGGGAAAGGAAGTAAACACCCTTGCCGGTCATTGCGGATGGGTGCGTTCTGTAGCAGTCACCCCAGATGGCAAGCGGGCGATTTCTGCCTCGCTCGACGAAACGCTCAAAGTCTGGGATTTGCAAACAGGAAAGGAACTTTTTCCCCTAAAAGGTCACAAAAACTCGGTGCAAGCGGTGGCGGTTACTCCTGATAGCAAGCGGGCGATTTCGGCTTCAGTTGACCAAACTCTCAAAGTCTGGGATTTGCAAACCGGAGAGCAACTTTTCACCCTGTTTGGG
>CAZJNL010000624.1:0-3977 GCA_964546515.1 uncultured Oscillatoria sp. | reverse complement strand
CAAACTCTCCGAGAGAGAGGCAATCTCGATTCTTAAGGAAATGTTTCAGGAAATTCCGCTAGCAAGGAAACTTTCGGCTTAACGGAGGTAAATCAATGCTCCTTATTCGTACCATGCGGCAAATCAGCACTAGCGGGACAATCCCCAGTTTCCGCGCTTGCCAAACCCCGAGCCATTTGGACTTGTCTGGTAGCGATCGCGCCCGTCGCATTGGTGCGTCAGCAAAAATGCTGGCGGCTGAAGCCCGCAGGCAGTGGCTGCTAAAATAGTGGAAACGAAACTGGTAATTCGCTGTCAACCCGGAGTTCTTCAGTTATGGCAAAGCTCGATGGAATATCGGCCAAGTCGCTTTGGCACGAACACTACCGTCAAATGCTTGTCCGAGACGGAGAACGCCGGTTTCAGGAATGGCACGGCGAGTTTCTCAGGTTTAAACGTGAGTTTCTCAAAGACCTGCTGGTTCGGATTCGCGAGTGGGATGAACTGCGAAACAGCTTTTACGCAGAAAACAAACGCCGCACTTAGAATCGCGCCTGCGTCGCTACTAGAGCGGAGATATTGGATTAAAATCAAGGGGAAGAAACCGGGTCGCTCTTTCGGTCAAGACCAATTTTTAGGAGGTAAAGCCAAAAGAAACCCGGTTTCTGAAATATCAAAAGCGTCGCTACGAGAAGCTGGCCTGAGTGCCGACGCAAGATTAGAAATAACCAGAAAGTCAAAGAATAGGGCGAGCAATGATAGTTAAAGAAACAGCTGTCGAAAAGCAGCCAAAAGAAATTGACGGAAATTGACGCGATCTATGCAGCTGAGGCAACTCCCTACGACAGTGAGTGCGGCTGCAAGATTACTGTACCATGTAGAGTTCAACCCGACTAGCTGCTACACGGCGGAAATGTGGGTGAAGTTTCAGGGCAGCACCGGCGTTGCGGTCGATTGTCACCTCCGTGAGCGGGTCAGCTTGGAACGGATGCCTGGGGTATGTGTTGTGCGTCAACCCCGTCGGACAGTGGCAATTCTGGCTGGGCAACGGTCAGATGAGACATCCCTGGATGGTGGTCACAGGACGAAAAGCCAAACCTGGGGTGTGGACGCATCTGGCGGCAACCTATGACCGAGGGTCCCGGATTATGACGCTGTACGTCAACGGTCAGGCGGTGGGGCAGCGGACGGGAACTCTGTTCTGCCCGAACGTTTGCAACCCCCTGCACGTAGGGGCAGGAGCCATCGAACAAGCAGGTGCGAGCTACTGTTTGTTTCGCGGCCAAATTACGAAAGTCAGGAGCTGGGCCAGACCGCTGGCCCAAAGAGAACTGGAAGCCCTTGCCAGTCAGGGAGAGCCGGATGATACGACAGCCCTCAGCTTGGATGGGCGAGGGGATTATGCGGAAGTGCCGTATTCACCGGAGATCGATCCCACTCAATTGACGGTGTCGTGCTGGGCAAATGTACAAGGCGAGCCGGGGCGGTGGCGTTCTGTACTCACCTCTGGCGAGGGTTCCCCAGCTAAGGGATACATTTTATATGCCGGCGAGAACACGCACTGGCAATTTTGGCTCTCGCCGGCACGGAAGGGTGGGCGAGCTTGAACGGTCCAGAACTAGGGCTAGATACCAGGACTTTTCTGGCCGGCACCTACGACGGCACGATAATGAAATTCTATGTCAATGGGGAATTGGCAGGCGAGAAAGTCGTCAAGAATTTTGCGGTCAACGCAACTTATCCCTTGCGAATCGGCGCAGGCGCAACGGAAGGAAACCAAACCCACTTTTTCCCAGGCCAAATCACCGACGTGCGGGTCTGGAATATCGCTAGCAGCCAAAAAGAAATTCAAAACCAGATGAATTACCGGCAGCTCGGCTCAGAAGCCTGCTTGGCGGGGTACTGGCCTTTGAATGAAGGTGCGGGCGGCGCTATAAAGGACAAAACCGCCAACGGCAATCACGGCACCACAGGGAGCTATGTGGAAATTCCTTACGCTCCAGTCCTCAATCTCAGACAATTTACTGTATCTTGCTGGGTAAACGCAGACAACTGGCAGGGAAGTTGGCGAGCCGCTGTGGCCGACTGTGACGATTTTCTGGCAAAGGGGTACATCCTATATGCCGGGGAGGACAATCACTGGCAATTTGGCCTGGGATCTGGGGATGCCGGCTGGAGTACGATTAGCGGTTTGCTGGTGTTGCTCAACCAGCGCACCTACCTGGTAGGCACCTGCGACGGCAGCGTGATGAAATTCTATATTAACGGAGAATTGGCAGGCGAAAAAACGATCTATTATGCCCCCAATTCAAAAGATACCTTGCGAATTGGTGCCGGTGTAAAAGAAGGAAAACGAGTCAACTTTTTCCCGGGTCAAATCACGGATGTCCGGATTTGGAATCGCGCTTGCAGCCCCGAGGAAATTAAAAAAGAAATGAACAGTCTGGCGGTGGGTGAGGCACCGGGATTAGTGGGCTACTGGTCGCTCAAGGAAGCCACGGGCATCACAGTCCCAGACCGAAGCTCCTATGGCCATCACGGCGAAATCAACACTGCAAGCAGGGAAACTCTGGTTGGGCTGGTTCCGATCAAAAACCACCAAAACGGCAGATCCTAGAGCGAAATCCCAGTCAATTCACCGGAGCGTGCTGGGCAAACATCCGCTTCTGCGCGCTTCGCAGCGGCGGCGCAGGAGCATCGCCTTTCGGGAGGTTTCCCCAGCAAAGGGATACATCCTCTGTGCGGGGGAGGACAATCGCTGGCAATTGGGGTTCGGCTCTGCCAAAGCCGGTTGGACTGCGGTCAGCGTTAAGGGAGGTGATATCGAGTCCGCTGGCATCCTTGCTGTACAGTAAGGGCTGGTTCAGCAACAACCTTTGCTGGAACACAGATATCTTATATAAACCCGCCCCTACCACACCTTTATATATATATATATAATTGATGCAACCGGACAGGCTCTGACTCCCCACCGGCAGACATTCCTATCGGCCCCCTGCAACGGCAGTCAAATCAAAGGCTATATTAATGGAGAATTGGCCGCCGAAAAAACGGCGCATTATTTCTGTGGTTGAGAAACCTGCTTCTCTCCCCTTATAGACCGATTTTTCGGAGGGAAAGCCAAAAAAAACCCGATTTCTTTGGAGGGGCGGGTTCCCCGGCATTTCTGTCGGTCACAGCAGATATTTATAAACCCGCCCCTCCAAGACTGGCGCTCTAGGGCAATGCCACTCCTACCCAGTTGCGTTCAAATCCAAAACCGCAGTTTTTAAAACTTTACCTTTGCGCCTGAGCCTGGATATAGGTAATTTTTACAGCCCCACCGGCTAGTTTCCTAGAGTTAGCCTGTGAGGACTTTAGTCCTCACTACAAACTGCCTGCCGGCTAGCTTGCAGGACACTTCTTATCAGCCCTGCCGGCGTTTCAGCTGGAGCCAGAAGTGTCCCAGTAATCATTGCATAACCTTTATTTTATAAAGCTTGCAAGACCATAAAAAAACTGCCTAGCCAGATGGTAAATATTTCTTAAATTTTCCCTGAGCGGCGGTCAGTCATGATAGTCTTTAAAAAGAGAAGTCAGACAAGACAGTAACAGGTACAGGCTTCACCCCAAAAAGGGAAAACCTGTTGAGGACTCTACCCTAAGCCCACCGCTGTGTGCGGGCTAATTCGCCTAGGCGCTGCTATCTTTTCCTCAGACGAGGAAGCTATCTGCACTCGGGCGAAAGCTGCGATAAAGCCTAAGCCTTGGCAAGGCGAGCCGGTGGAGATGTTCAAGCCGTCCCAAAGGCTCACCGACTAAGGGATAAGGATATAGGAGTGCGCCTGGAGGAGTCAAACCTTACAAACTGATTAACAGGAATATTTGTCCATAAAAATGAGATCGATTGCTCTGTACAGTTCGTTACAGAGAAATTGTTCAGATGCTTAGAGAACTTATCTAAATTCAGGAGAAACTATCATGGCAGTTGAAAAAGTCAACTCATCTTCCAGTCTGGC
>CAZJNL010000623.1:0-3983 GCA_964546515.1 uncultured Oscillatoria sp. | reverse complement strand
AAAAGCCGATCTCAGAGGCGCTCAACTGGCCAATGTGGATCTGGCAGGGGCTAAACTGAGCGGCTCCATCCTCAGCTGGGTCAGCCTTTATCGGGCTAATTTACCGGGTGTCAACCTGTGCGGTGCCAACCTCAATGGCATCAACCTGCGCTCGGCCAACCTCACCGGCGCTAACCTCAACTGGACTAACCTCAGTGGGGCCAGATTGAGCGGAGCCACACTCAAAGGGGCGCAGCTCAACGGAGTCAAACTGAGTCGGGCATTTCTGAACGGGCTCAACCTGGAAGGCATCAACCTCAGCGGCATCGATCTGAGTTTAGCCAAATTCAGCGGGGCCAAATTGCACGGTGCCAACTTCATAGGTGCCGATCTGACGGAGGCTCAAATGCGGTTTACCGACTTGGACGAGGCAAACCTCAAAAATGCCGACCTGCATGAAACCAACCTCAGAGGCGCTCACTTCAATCAGGCGAACCTGATGAAAACAGACTTGCGGGAAGCGGACTTGAGGAACGCAGACCTGAGAGGGGCCAATCTGAACTTGGCGAACCTCGCAGGGGCGGATCTGACTGGGGCTAATTTGCAGGGAGCGTACCTGTGGGGGGCAGAGCTGGATGGGGCTAACTTGACAGGTGCGGATCTCCGGGGAGCCAGCCTGCGGGACGCATCTCTGAGCGGGGCAAACTGGCGCGATGCTATCCTCGATGGGGCAGTCATGCCGGCTGGCATGCTCCGCTGCGCCTAGCTGGGCAAGGTGCGCTCTAAAAAAAAACTAAGCTGCAGAAACCCGTTTTCCCACAAGGAACGCGGGTTTCTCACACCGGCTCCCACATCTGTTGCGAACTGCAAAATTTTCACCGCGCTGGCTGTGTCACAATGTTTATAGCAATTCAGGAAAGCCCGGACGAAAAAAACGGAATATCAAGAAACGAAATATCGTCGGTTCGGGGATAAAAATTAAATTTTGAATCGCGCCAATAAGAAAAACATATTTTTTTACCCTTTTTCGTAGCACTCGTTTTTTTGTGCGTACCGGCTTATCTGCAATTGGCTCCTGAGGACTGGACTGACTTGATGGAGCGGCATTAGGGGAAGATGATAGGTCAGCTGTGGAACTCTCACGACATCTGGCCACCAAACCTGCCCGGGCGGCTTACTGGATGCCGGCACTCGCCGCTGTTGCCCAGACTACAGAATCGCCCAAAAAATCATCGCAGTGCTAGACTTTTATCTTAATGTTTGTAACGTCGTCTCCACAATACTCTCTCGCCACAGAAGCCAAGATGGTGCCGGTGGATTTGGTGCTCTCAGAAATGGCAGAAGAGGTTGGTTTTAAAGTTGAGCAAGTGATTGCGGCTCGATATAAGGGAAACAGTTCGCAACAGATGGGCAAATACGGGCGCGTGCCGGTGCGCGAGAGCGTTGTGATTTGGCAGAAGGAAGGGTAGGGAGGGGCATCATAAACCATACTGGGTTTTCACATACTGCTTCACCACCGGCTGGAGGGTGAAAAGTGTTTCACGGCCTTGTTCTTGTTTTTCAATCAAAAAACGCCGGTTCAGAGATTGCACCGCACTGAACAAGTCAGGGGCGATAAGTGGTTCTAGCAATTCGGAAATGGAAACCTGCTTGGCTTGACTCGCGAGAGCGGACATCACCTTTTTCTCTGACTCGGATAAGCGATTAAACGTCGGGCGCAATACAGATTGCAAATCCTCCCCCAGGAACAGGGTATCATATTTTAAGAATTCAGAAACTCTGCCGCTAAATAAATCTTTAATCAGGGTGGCGGCTAGAGTTAACCATAAGGGGTTGCCCCGGTAGCAGTCAATGAGACAGTCCCACTTCTCCTCTTCAACTAAACCTTTCTCTTTGAGGATTTCCCGCGCTGCTGCGCCCAAACCGTTCAGCTGTAATGAGCGAACAGGCCGGTTTTCGCCTTCTAAGGCTGCAATTTCTCTAGGTTTCTCGCAGCTGATCAGCAATAAGCAACTGTTATGGTATAATTCTCCCACACGTCTGAATAGGGAGTCATAATCTTCATATCCAGGTTGGTAGTAACCCGCTAGCTGTCCGCTGCTGTGAACCATATGCACGTCATCGAGCACCACCAGACAGCGGTACTTTCGCAAATATTCCAGCAGCTGCGACAGTCGCTCGTCGGCGCTTGCTGGCAACTCGGTTTCCTGCCGGTTAGAGAGGAATTGGATCAGGGTTGTCTGAATTGTTTCCAGGGGTGGGGAGGAGCGGAGACTTCGCCAAATGACACACTCAAAGTCATCCTGAATCTGCTTTACCAGGCGCACGGCGAGAGCGGTTTTGCCAATACCGCTTATCCCCAGCAGTGCGACTAGGCGACAGCGCTCTCGCACAATCCACTTTTCGAGTTCAGTTAGGAAGCCGGTGTTTCCGTAGAAACGTGAGATATCAGGCGCATCACCTAAATCTTGACGCACCTCGGGTTTGGCGGTGCCGGTTGGTTCGTTTGTGGCAAAGGCATCTTGCCGGTGACTTCGCTTATCTGCCGGTTCGGGATGCGGGACTTTAGGGGAGTGCGAAGTGTCTCTACAGATGTTGACGCTGTTATTAATATTGACAATTCCTTTCTCGAAGTATGAGATTTTATTAGAATGCCTCTCCACTGTAGCTCTAAAATTTGCTTTACACAGCTCTCTCTCCCCTAATGCAAGTGAGAGTAGCCGCCACAATTCCGAGCCAACCTCCTTAACGTATTTCTCAGAGCGGTGGTGACGCTGTGCGATTTCCCTATACTTCTGATTGTTCCAAGCGCCTTGCAGTATAGCCTTTTGCAGACTGTCCAGGTGTTTGCCGGTGAGGCCAAAAACTAGGCGATCAGCAAATTTTAAGGCTTCTTCAACGTCCATTTTTCTGGTAGATGCTGGTATTTAACCCTATTGTAACCTACTAAATCCGACTTTTTCCGACCCGACCGGCTAAATCCGACTTTTTCCGACCTGGGTGGATCTGGAAAAATCCCTACTTTTTCCGACTAAATCGGGCTTGACGAAGCTTTGTGTTCAGAAAATACTTGACATGAAGCGACAAATAAGTTAGAGAGCGCCGATGAAAAAGGTTAAACTCTTTCCCAGAGAGTTGTCTGTAATTGCTGGTTTGTTCGCTGTTTCGGCAAACTGCGCCCTTCTCCAGGCTGCTCAAGACACAGCCAGCGCTAATGAACCGCCCCCTGCTAATGGGCAATATACTGTCAAGAGGATTATTGATGGGGACACTATCAGAGTAGCCAATCCATATGGAGGAGAGGATATCCGAGTTCGTTTTGCTTGTATAGATACTCCGGAAATCAAAGGTTCGGAAAGAGAACAGGGGGTGAAGGCGAAGGACGAATTGACCCAAATATTGCAGGAAGCTGGAATGCGCGTCCAATTAATTTTTAATGCTCAAGATCGCTATAAACGCTGGGTAGCAGATGTGAGATTGTTTAACGGAACACTGGTTCAAGAAGTGTTAGTCAGGGAGAGGTTGGCGATTTTTAAGCCACAATATCGCAGTCACTGTCCTAACACTTTTGCGGTATTGCAAAGGGCTGCAGAGCAAGTCCAGCGATAAGAGCGCAATATTTGAGGAGAGTGGCGGGTGAGTTCAACCAACTTTAGCCCAACTACGAACTTTTGGGCTAAAGCCCTACTACAAACTGTGGGCTAAAGCCCTACTACAAACTGTGGGCTAAAGCCCAACTACGAACCTTTGGGCTAAAGCCCTACTACAAACTGTGCGAGCCGGTCGCTGTGCGCTGGCAATCTGCTATAATAAGTTTAACTGACACTAGCAAGTTAAGATTTGCCTGAGGCTAACCAAGCAGTGCCGGTGTCAAAGGATAGGATAAGGACAAGCTGAAACTTGGATTGAATAAACCTGGGGAGGTTGTCATGTCTCTACAGTTACTCAAACGGCAGTTCACGGTAAAAGATTATCAGAAAATGATTGAGGCGGGTATCTTTACG
>CAZJNL010000622.1:0-4001 GCA_964546515.1 uncultured Oscillatoria sp. | reverse complement strand
CCAACATGATAAAATCAACACCCTGCATCCCGAGCGCATCCCCACAGTCACCCTGAACCGCTCAGCGCGACTGAGCACAGCCCAGCCCAACTACCCCCCACAGCTGCCCAATGCGGTTTTCCAAAATTCTAATTGCCAACCGAGGCGAAATCGCCCTGCGCATTCTCCGCACCTGCGAGGAGATGGGGATTGCCACGGTGGCTGTCCACTCTACCATCGACCGGCACGCCCTCCACGTCCAGCTCGCTGACGAAGCCGTTTGCATTGGCGAACCCCCCAGCGGCAAAAGCTATCTCAACATCCCCAACATTATCGCCGCCGCCCTGACGCGCAACGCCACCGCCATTCACCCGGGCTACGGCTTCTTGGCGGAAAACGCCCGGTTTGCCGAAATTTGCGCCGATCACCAGATTACCTTCATCGGCCCAACCCCAGACGCCATCCGGGCAATGGGCGATAAATCCACCGCCAAGGAAACCATGCAGCGTGCCGGTGTGCCCACCGTACCCGGAAGCGACGGATTGCTCACCGACGAAAGCCAAGCCCTCGCCACCGCCCGCAAAATCGGCTACCCCGTGATGATCAAAGCCACCGCCGGCGGCGGGGGGCGGGGAATGCGCTTCGTGCGCGAAGAAAGCGAACTGACCAAACTCTTCCAAGCCGCCCAAGGCGAAGCTGAAGCCGCCTTCGGCAATGCCGGCGTCTATCTGGAAAAATTCATCGAGCGCCCCCGCCACATTGAATTCCAAATCCTCGCCGACAGTTACGGTAACGTCATCCACCTCGGCGAGCGCGAATGCTCCATCCAGCGCCGACACCAGAAGCTGCTGGAAGAAGCCCCCAGCTCCGCCCTCACCCCCGAACTGCGGAAAAAAATGGGCGCAGCCGCCGTCAAAGCGGCCAAATCCATCAAATACACCGGTGCGGGCACCGTGGAATTCCTCCTCGACAAATCCGGCCATTTCTACTTTATGGAAATGAACACCCGCATTCAAGTCGAGCACCCCGTAACCGAAATGATCACCGGTCTGGATCTAATTGCCGAGCAAATCCGAGTCGCCCAGGGGGAAAAACTCCAAATCACCCAAGACCAAGTAAAGCTGCACGGTCATGCTATAGAGTGCCGCATCAACGCCGAAGATCCCGACCACAACTTCCGCCCAAGTCCGGGGCGGATCAGCGGCTACCTGCCCCCGGGCGGCACCGGCGTCCGCATGGACTCCCACGTCTACACGGATTACGAAATTCCGCCTTATTACGATTCGTTAATAGGCAAATTAATTGTATGGGCTCCCGACAGGGCCGGTGCCATCCGGCGGATGAAGCGGGCGCTGCGCGAGTGCGCCATCACCGGCTTGCCCACAACCATCAGCTTCCATCAAAAGATTCTGGAGACACCGGCCTTTTTGCAGGGCGATATTTACACCAATTTCGTCGAGCAGATGATGCGCAAATAACAGGGGGTTGCGCATGGCGCATGGGGCATGGCGCATGGCGCATGGGGCATGACGCATGGGGCATGGGGCATGGCGCATGGCGTATGGCGGATTGGATTTTGGATGACATGGATTTTGGAGTGGGGATTAATTGTTGTGGCCTTTTGCGTGATGCCCTTTTGCGTGATGCCCTTTTGCGTGATGCCCCATGCCCCATTACCCCCTCAGCATCGTCAGCAGCCCCTGCTGTCCGAGCAGAATTTCCCGCACCAGACTGAAAATCCCCACCCAGATAATCGGAGTGATGTCCACGCCGCCCAGGGGAGGCACGAGCTTCCTGACCGGCACCAAAAACGGCTCAGTTGGCCAAGCCACCAGATTGAACGGCAGCTGGTTGAGATTCACCTGCGGATACCAGGTGAGGACAATCCGGAAGATAAACAAGAAGGTCATCAAGCCCAGGGCGGGGCCAAGAATCCAGGTGGCGAGCGTCGCAGCTGTCATGGCTTGTTAAGAAATGTAATTTTTTGTAAAAAACACTCATTTTTATTGTACAGTCGTACATGAGTCGGTTTGTGCCGACCGGCACGGCTGCGCCAAGCTCCCCCCAGCCCCAGGGCTGCCCGGCGAGCCAAGCTTTGCGAGCCAAGTTTCGCCAGAACGTGCCGGTGCTGACCGCGCCGACTTCTCAACGGTGTGACAGAATATTAAAATTAACTCAACAAATTGTTGTAAATAAGGAACCAAACTATGACGCCATCACTCGCGAACTTTCTGTGGAGTCTGGTGTGGGGTGCTGTAATTGTCCTCATCCCCGCCACCGTGGGTCTGATCTTTATCAGCCAGAAGGACAAGATCCAGCGCTCCTAGAGCGTTAAAGCTCCGGGAAAACCTCAGTTCAAGCAAGGGGCAGCACCGAAAATTGCCCCATTGCGCTAAACTGGGGTTTTGCTATTTTAAACGAACTTCCCTTGACAGAGACAACTCAGTCAGCCCTTGAGCCGCACGCCTCCGGTTGGGCTACTTCTGTGCCGGTGTTCTAATGCAGGACTTTGAGATTTTCAGCGCCAGTCGCTAAGATAGGACTGACACAGGAGAGAAGAAATGGTAAACGTCGGATTTAGCTGGAGCAGTCTGCTGGGCATTGTGCTGGCGGTGGCGGGGGCAGCACTGTACTTTTTGCGCTCAGTGCAGCCCCGCCTCGCCCGAGATCACGACATTTTCTTCGCAGCAGTGGGTTTACTCTGCGGCGGTATATTATTTTTCCAAGGCTGGCGGCAGGACCCCATCCTGCAGTTCGGTCAGTTCTTGCTGACCGGCACGTCTATCTTCTTCGCGGTGGAGAGCGTCCGCCTGCGGGGCGTCACCGCAGTGCAAGCCAAGCGGAGTGCGCCGATTGTCGATGATGAGCGACCGGTCAGCAGAGTCTATGACTACGTGGAAGCTGAACTAGATAATACACTAGAACCAGAAGAAGAACTGCCTCCAAGAAGGCGGATTCGGGGAACTCAGGAATCGCGCTATTCCAGAACTCAGGGCTATGAGGAAGAAGTGCGCCGCCGCCCCCCAACCAGCCGCAGCCGCAGTGAGGACAGCTACGGGCTGGAGGAAGGCCCCCGCAAGCGCCGCCCTCGCCCCGCCAGCGAACGCCCGACTGCGCCGCCTGATAAGTGGGATTCACCGGCTCCTGAAGAAGAAACGCCCCCGCGCCCCAGCAGTGCGAGAGGAACCGCCGGTCGCAAACCAGCTGACGCCTCCAGACCGAAAAGGACTCGTCCGCCGCAAGAGGTGACGGGCAGGCCCAGTCCCGCTGAAGACGAAGCGACGCCAGCTGACTATGTGGAATACAAGCCGGTGGGCGACCCCGATGAGGAAGAGGACAATTCAGCAAATTTCGACCGCTAAGCCGTCAGCAATGCCGGTTAACCAGTGCCCGTTTGCCCCACGCCCTGTTGCCTAACTCCCGGTGAACAGATTGCCGCCCATAAGGTCAATTTATCCCTGGCTGGCTGTCAGCGCCGCCAGCTTTACTGTAGCCTGCAGCCCAGTCAATCTCCCCACACAACCCGTTGCCATCAACAGCCGCTACACTGACGAACAGCCGGCTTTGAGTGGCAACGGTCGCTTTTTGGCGTTTGTGTCCAACCGGGAAGGCAGCCGCAATGTCATGCTCTACGACTTGCAACAGCGGCAATTTGTGAATTTGCCCTACTTGAACCGGCGAGATGCAGTCGCCGACAGCCCCAGCATCAGCAACACCGCCCGCTATATTGTCTACATCGCCAGCGACACCGGCAGACCAGAAGTTGAACTGTATGACCGGATTACCGGACAGTCCCAAATCCTGACGCGGGGATATATGGGCTGGGTGCGCAATCCCAGCATCAGTCCGGATGGCCGGTATATTGTGTTTGAAACGGGCCGGCGCGGTCAGTGGGACATTGAAACGATCGACCGGGGCCCGCTGATTGAATTGGACAGACTTGATGGTCCGGGTGCCGGTTCTTCTCCCGCACCGGCACCGTAGAAGATGGGTGGTGATAAACCGCCCCCGTGAAGGGACGC
>CAZJNL010000621.1:0-4009 GCA_964546515.1 uncultured Oscillatoria sp. | reverse complement strand
GGTTGTAATCTTCGATAGCAGCCCGGTTATCTCCGATTTCCCTGAGGGCATTTCCCCGCTTGAAGTAGGCATCAAGGCAATCAGGGGAAAGCTGCAGGACTTGCGTGTAATCCTCAATGGCAGCGTGAATATCTCCCAGTTTGCGCAGGATATTCCCCCGCTCGAAGTAGGCTGAGACAAAATCAGGATTTCGCCGCAGCTCCTGATTCCAGTCCTCAATTGCTCCGCTAAAGTCACCTTCCTGAACCCTTTTCAATCCCCGGTAATAGAAAAAATGATTGTATAATTTCTCAGCTTTCATCTTGGCTCTGAGCGTTTGTGGCGGTGGATCGTGGGTGCATCTCAATTCATCTCCCAACCCTGTGGGGCAAACATCGTTCCCGTACTGGGGGCTGTGCCCAACCTGTAGCGACGTTGCCGCCAACGTCACTATGCTTTAGGAAAGGTGTCGAAGCGATTCGCGAGATGCTCCCTGATTTGTGGCTGTACTTTAATCAATTTTAAGCCCCCGCAAGAACAAATCCGGCAAACATCGCCCTGCAACGCCTGCAAAAGCGGGGTTTGGCGCTCCCCTTGCAGAAGTCGGCAAGGGATGGAGGCGGATGGGGGAGAGGGCATCCGGCGGTAGGGCGGCATACTTGCAAGAAGGAGAGAGGGGGAGACAGGGAGAAAAGCTTCTGTGCTGTAGAACGCGCCCGTCGCGTTTCTACAAGCGCCCGCAGTTGGCTGCGTAAGTCCAAAATTGCTAAAGTTGGCAAGAGAAACACTATAGCAGTGTTTCAGCGCTTCGTATATTTCTCTGAGGGTGGCATCTACTCTCTGTTGAAGGACACCCGCACCTCTGAGCCGCCTGGGAGAACACAAGCACTTAATTTCCTTTTTGTCAATAGATATTCTTACTCAGTGCGAGGGGCCAGTGGCGGGCTGGGTGGGGTGAGGGGCGGCTGCTCTACTGTTCTATCTGCTGCGCTCGCTTTAAAAATCCCAAATCACCTTCTCAAAATACCAATCAACCGGCTTGCCCGGGTTTTTCTGCTTGGCTTGAGAGAGCAGTTCGGGAGCCGCACTCCGATCCCCGCTCAAAAGGCTGAGGAGTTTCCGCTCCAGCTTGAGGTGCGGGGGGCTTTTCTGCTGTGGCAGCTCCGGGCTTACAGAATTGGTTGTTGCATGGGATACGGCAGACATTGAGCTGAACCCATCAGTATACCTCCCATCTTTTGGGCTTATTTCCTCCTGGAGCGATTGTGGGAGATGGTTGATTGCCCGCCGGTAATTGAGCAAATCTTCCTGTTGCAAAAAAAGAGTTGCAGCTTTCTGACAATCCTCTAGGGATCTCCGTTTATCCTCTGCGGATTTTAGCTCATCTGCCAGTTCGGCGTAGGCAATGGCCCGGTTGTAGTAAACTTTAGGACTATTCGGGCACAGCTGTAGCGCTTGAGTGTAATTTAGAATAGCTCGCTGATAAGTTCCCAGTTTCCGGTAGACATTCCCCAAAACAAAATAGGCTTCGGCGTTGCCCGGATTGCTCTGCAGGGCGTGGGTCAAATCGGCAATGGCTCCCTGAGTGTCACCCAGTTTGAAGCGAGAGCGCCCCCGGTTATAATAAACTTGGCTATTCTCAGGATTCAGTCGCAAAGCTTGGTTGAAGTCCTCTATAGCTCCTTTATAATCTCCTTTGCTAGCTTTACTCAATCCCGGGCTAAAAAATTCCTCAAAAGAGGTGACTGGGCGCACAGGAGGCGGCGGCTGCTGTGGGGTATGGCTGAATTTGTGCCGGCTGTTATCTATCTTATTTTGCTCAAAAAAAAGCTTGCTGGTTTTCTGATAATCCTCCAGCGCTCCCAGCCGGTCTCCGTTGGCAGCACGAACATTTGCTCGGTTCAGGTAAGCGCCAATATCGTTAGGATTAATACTAATAGCCAGGGTAAAATCTTCAATGGCTCCCTGCTGCTCTCCCATTTGAGAGCGGGCCACACCCCGCTCGATGTAAGCTTCCACGCTAGTTGGGGTTGACACGCAACGCCTTTGTGAACGCTTCTATTGCCCCTCTGTAGTCTCCTTGCTTGGCCTTCCAGACTCCCCGCTTGTAATGTTGCACTCCAGGTGTGAGGCTGGGATGGCCACGGGAACGGGCCAACAGCAGGATTGCGGTCAGTGTGCTAACCGCCAGGGTTATCAAAAGGAGGAGTTGAGTTTTAAAGTATAACATAAAACCTAGCTAATGTCAACCGGCAAGCGTGGATATTACTAGGATCGGGTAGACGAGCGCCAGAGTCAAGTTCCGTTGGCACAGTTAACACTTTTTTCATCTTAGTAAAAAATCCCCACCCACAACTGGTAAACGCAGCAAATTTTTATAATAATTCCCATACATTCGCCCCCTGATTCAATGAAATTGTCGCCCAAGCAGCGATGGCTCTCTTGGCTGCCCCAGCTGAATGCCCAAGTGTGGATTTTGGCTGCCGGTCGGTTGCTGTCCGCAATCGGCACCGGCTTCACACTGTTTTACGCCCCTCTCTTTTTTGCCGGTGGGCTGGGCTTAACTAAAACCGCTGTTGGCATTGCCTTCGGAACCGCCTCCATTGCTGGCGTGTTCGGTCGCATCCTCAGCGGTATCCTGACTGACTCACCGGCAGCAGGACGCCGCCGCACGCTCCTACTATCCAATTTTATTTCTGCCGGCGGCTGTTTTGTCCTAGCAGCCGCCACGAATTTTCCCATCTTAATTGCCGGCAACTTGCTCCTGGGTTTTGGCGGGGGTTTGTACTGGCCGGCAACAGAAGCCATTATCGCCGATTTGACGACTGAATCGCACCGCCACGAAGCCTACGCCCTAACGCGACTGGCAGACAATCTCGGCTTGCAGCTGGGCGTTGTCCTCGGCGGCGTGCTGATTTCCCTCACCGGCGCTTATCGGACGCTGTTTCTCATTGATGCCATCTCCTTTCTAGTATTTTGTGGGGTTATCTACTTCGCCATTGCCGAAACTTACCAGCCGGCAACCCTTGAAACAGCCGAAGAAAAAACAAACCACAGCCATTCCTCACTCAACGGTTGGGCGGCGGCGCTGCGAGATCGGGATCTCCTCATTTATGTCGCCGTCAACATCATGTTCACCACCTACATCTGCCAAATCCAAACCACAATGCCGCTCTATTTCAGCGATTTTATCTCAGCTGGGCAAACCGGCAAAGGATTTTCAACCGAAACCATTAGCGGCTTGTTCACCTGGTACATGGCTTCATCCATCTTATTTCAACTGCCGGTGGCTAAATTCCTCAGACGCTTCAGCTATCCCGCAGCCCTCACCGGCTCAGCACTGCTGTGGGCGGTGGGATTTCCTCTCATCGCCGCCACCGGCATTTCCCCCACCGCCCATCTAATCCCGGCGATTTTAGGCTTAGGAGTCCTAGCAATCGCCACCGTTTCTTACACCCCATTTGCCTCCTCCCTCGTTGTGCAACTCGCTCCAGAATCCCTGCGCGGAGTTTATTTTTCCATCAACGCCCAGTGCTGGGCGGTCGGGTATTTTATAGGCCCTCCTTTGGGCGGCTGGGCGCTTGACCAGTCCCCAGCGGTTGCGCACAGTTTCTGGCTGGTGCTGTCGCTGAGTGCCGGTGTGGCTATCTTGATTTTGCGGTATCTCGACCGGCTGTTGGGGGAAAGAAAATGAACCGCCAAGACGCAGAGGGCGCAGAGAAAATTCCTCTGTGTTCTCTGCGCCTCAGCGGTTCAATTTTATCTCCGACGCTCTTGCAATTTGCGATAAACCGCTCGCAAATCTACTTTATGGTGAGCTAAGGCAACCATTGCGTGATAAAATAGGTCGGCCACTTCACCGGCAATGGCGTCAGGGTCATCATCCTTGCAAGCCATCACCACTTCAGCTGCTTCTTCGCCAATCTTTTTGAGAATCTTGTTGTCCCCGCCTTCTAGCAGCTTGCGGGTGTAGGAACCTTCGACTGGATTGTCGCGCCGGTGGCAAATTACCTGAAAAACTTGGGAGAGG
>CAZJNL010000620.1:0-4021 GCA_964546515.1 uncultured Oscillatoria sp. | reverse complement strand
TGGCTCGCCAAAGAACTGAAGACACTTGGGCTGCTGTTGCCGGTGAAGAGGTTATCATCTCTGCGGAGATCCCCCAATCCCTGGGTGAGGGTGCGCTTGTTTTAGTGGAGTTTTCGTCCAGCCGCGAGATTGTGAGGATGGAAGACGCCACCGGCTGGGTTGTGGAGCTGGTGCGGGACTATCTAACCAAGGGCATCACACCGGCTTTCTTGCAGCAAGAAGCCGAGCGAGTGGAGCAGTGGCGGCAGTCGCTGACGCTGCAAAGCCAGGATCTCGCCCGCCGCACCCTGGAACTGGAAGCGCGACGGGAGCAACTTCAAGAGTTAGAAGAAGAGCTGAGGCGGGAGAAGAAGAAACTGGAATTTCTGGCGGCGCAGCTGTCGGTGAAAACCAATTCCTCGCCGTGATCGCTTGTTGCGGGGTTCCTACTGGCGGTGAATTTTAGCGCCCTCTTAAAAAGGGGGGGAGAACTTAAATGCACAGAGCCCCCGGTATCTCCTAGAAACCAGGTTTCTTATCGAGCGCGAACCTGACAAATTTTAGCGTTTTCCGAGCCGCCAGTAGGTGAGCATTTCTCCTTTGCCTTTGACGGCAATTGTGCCCCGTTTTTGAAACGCGAACTTCTCTTTTAAGCGTTCGCAAGTAGCAGCGCTGACCTGAATTTTTCCAGGGAGTCCGTTCGACTCCATGCGGGAGGCAGTATTAACAGTATCGCCCCACAGGTCGTAAATAAACTTGCTCATCCCAATAACGCCGGCGATCACAGGGCCAATATGAATGCCGATGCGCAGTTGAAACTTGGCGGCGTTTTTCGCGTTGAAGCTTGCCAAAGCGGCTTGCATGTCCAGTGCCATTAAGGCGACTGCTTCCGCAGAATCCTGACGGGGAACCGGCAAACCGCCAGCTACCATATAGGCATCGCCGATAGTTTTAATCTTCTCTAAGCCGTGTTTTTCTGCCAATTGGTCAAACTCGGAAAAAATTTGGTTAAGAAGTTTTACCAACTCGGCGGGAGCTTGGCGGGCGGAGAACTCAGTAAACCCCACCAAATCGGCAAACAGGACTGTTACTTCATCAAAGTGGTCAGCTATGGGACTTTCCCCAATCTGCAGGCGCTCGGCAATCGGTTGCGGTAAAATGCTGAGGAGCAGTTCCTCTGTCCGTTTCTGCTGATACTTGAGCGCTTCCTGCACCAGCACGCGCTCTGTGATATCGGAAACGATGCCTTCGCAGTAGAGCAGTTTGCCGGTGGAATCTCTCACCCCACGGGCGGTTTCAGAAATCCAAATAATGCTGTTGTCCTTGCGATAGATTCTTGACTCAAATCCAGACACAGCATTATTTGCTTGAATCGCGGCGAGAAATTCCTGGCGGCGGTTGGGATCGACATACACCTGCAGGGCGATGTTATGTACGCTTTCCATTAATTCTTGCGGGGAAGCGTAGCCATACATCTTTGCCAGTGCGGGATTGAGACTCAGATAGACCCCTTCAGGAGTGGATTGAAAGATGCCGTCGTGGCATTTTCCACGATACTGTGATAGCGATCTTCAGCAATTCGCAGGGCTTCTTCTGCCTCCTTCCGGTCGCTGATGTCCCGCGCTACCAAAATAACTGAATCATCGCGGAAGGGAGAAATTGCGGCTGCTAACCAAACTTTATTATCGTCGATGTCTAAGCAGTAATCAAAATGGACGGTCTGCCGGCTTTCTAAAGCTTGGTGAATTCTACTCAACCAATCTGAGGCAGTTTCAGGTTGAAAAAGTTGCTCGATTGTAGGGCTGACTAGATCCCTGTCAGGATGGGATGATCTGGCAAAATTTGTGGGTAAAATTTCTAAGTCGCCCGCAGAACATTCTTGAATATTAATAGCGATTACCCTGTCGGACATTGCTTCAAAAACCGCACGCATTTTCTGCTCAGCAACAAGCAGTTTTTCCTCCAGAAGCTTGCGCTCGGCAATTTCAGCTTGAAGTTGCTGGTTTTGCTGCTGGAGGATTTCGGTTTGCTCTTGCAGTTTCTTTTGCAGAGATCGCTGATTGATTTGATTGGCGACCCGGGCCAGCACCTCTTCGATTTGAAAGGGTTTGCTAATATAGTCCGCCGCCCCAACTTGAAACGCTCTGGCTTTATCTAGCCCTTCACTGAGGGCGCTGAGGAAAATGACGGGAATGTCACGAGTTTGTGGGTTAGCTTTGAGTTTTTGACAAACCTCGTAGCCATCGATGTATGGCATGAGAATATCCAGAATAATTAAATCAGGCGGGGATACTAAAACTATTTCAAGGGCTGAATTACCATCAGTAACAGCTCGCACTTTGTAGCCACTATCTATCAAAATATTGACTAACAAGCGCAAGTTAGCCGGCATATCGTCCACGACTAAAATATCTGCATTTAAAGGTTTGATTGCGAGATTCATTGGCTTCTCCTATAGGCCGACTGCTGGAATGACCGAGAGCGGGCTTTGCACCAATTATACTCCTATAATTTGTTTTTCGGAACAGTGCAGCCGGTTGAGTTGAGGGAACAGAGGATGGGTTGCGCATTCGCTCTGCCCACCCCGGGCCCGCCCGATCTAGTGAGGGGGAGAGGGGGAGAGAACTTAATTCTAAGTAGGAGGGCACAAATAAACGGAACATCAAGAAACCAGGTTTCTTAAAGTTTCCTGGGTGGGGGCCGATATGTTAGGGTTTATCATGCCGGCTCCCAAAAAAAATCATAATAAAAGTGCTGGATATTGCCGGCGATGGCTGCTTAATAGGGATTGGCTCAGTCAGCACCGGCATTTTCTTGCTTCCCTACTTTCGCAATCAAATCCAGCATTTTCTCGCACTCAAAATCCTCCTGACGCTCTTGAAGGAGTTGGGCGAGGGTAGGGTAATCGCTGCGGATTGGGGCAATAAAGCTCTCCATTAACTCCCAGTCGGCGCGGCGGATTGCTTCCTGCAGTCACCCTCTGACTGGGGAGGGAGGACAGTGCCGGCTGCATCGGGTCAGGGTAGGGCCCCTCACGGCTCTGCCCTAGCCGGTCAAGTCATCCCAGAAATCGGGTTTCTTCTCCTTCCCAGCCCCCCTGCGGCTCTGGAAGCTAACACGCCCCGATTCCCCTGCCGATCGCCGCGATTACTTAGTATTAATTTTTGTTTTTTCAAGCCGATCAACAGGCGGATTTATCTAAGATAAGGCAGGCCTTAACGTCAGTTAAATTCCTCAAATTTAGGCGTTAATAAACCCTGGGCGGATATTTCAGGCAATTTATACAAAGATTGCACCGGCTAGCCGTGGGAACCGCACATCCATGCCAATTGCGTGTACAGTAAGTAATGGTGTCTTATTTCGCGACCGGCAAGGATGTGACAAATGGAACAGTTAATTAAAGGACTGCATGAATTCCAAACGAACTATTTCAGCACGCACCGAGAGCTGTTCGCCCGACTCTCTCACGGACAGCATCCCAGAGTCATGTTCATCACCTGCTCCGACTCCCGGATTAACCCGCACCTGATCACGCAGACGGAGCCGGGGGAACTCTTCATCCTGCGCAATGTTGGCAACATCATCCCCCCCTATGGCGCTACGAATGGGAGTGAAGCCGCAGCCATTGAATACGCTATCCAGGCTTTGGGTATCGAAAATATTATCCTCTGTGGCCACTCCCACTGTGGGGCGATTAAAGGGCTGTTGCACCTGAACAAACTGGCGGATCGGATGCCCTTAGTTTGCGATTGGCTAAAGCATGCCGAGGCAACCCGCCAGGTTATTAAGGAGAACTACAAACAGCTCGAAGGCGAGTCACTGGTAAACGTCGCGATTCAGGAAAACGTCCTGACGCAGATAGAAAACTTGCGAACATACCCCGCCATTCGCGCCAAACTCCGCGCCGGCAAACTCCACATTCACGCCTGGATTTATCAAATTGAAACCGGCGAAGTCTTTGCTTACAGTCCCAGCGACGGGCAGTTTGTGATCCTGGAATCACAATTTATCGCATCCTTGGATTGCGGGCACGCCGATTTGG
>CAZJNL010000619.1:0-4023 GCA_964546515.1 uncultured Oscillatoria sp. | reverse complement strand
ATACTGCTATATTAAAAAATCACAGGTAATAACACTTATTTGGGGAGCCTCTTATCTGTGCCACTCGTTCTGGCCAGACAGGCTGGCCGCTCCGGAAGGGCCAGCGCAATAGGCGGGCGAGATAAAGGCGGGCGGGTGATGGCGGGAGACACCCTTTCCTTACCGGCATCCCAAAGAATCGCGAGTCGCCACTCCCGTTTTGGGATTGACACCCGCCGCTCTGGCGCAGAGTTTACTCAGTTGCTCGCGATCTAAAACCGCATCAGTGAAGTCAGCACCAGTGATATCAGATCCCTCAAACTTAGAGCGCATCATAATCGCTTCTACCAAAACCGCATCCCTTAAATCAGCACCAGTGAAGTTAACCAAATAGGCTATTCCATTGGTAAAATCCGCGCCCTGCAGATTTGCCTGAATCAGTTGCGCACCGTTAAAAACCGCACCGCGCAAGTCAGCATTGCTAAAGTTCGCCAGCTCCAGATTGGCATTTCCAAACTCTGCCCCTATTAAAGTTTGGCCGGAAAAATCCTTTCCGATTTCCTCTAAGTCGATTTTTCCAGCTCTGATGGAAGAAGAACTTGCGGCTTGTGCCGGGAGGGGGAAGAAAAGAATAAAAATTGCCAGAGCAATCACCGCAAATCGCTGAAAATGCCTCATATCGAATCGTTCCCAATAAGCTTGCCAGTTTTTTTTGTATCGCAGGTTAAATCTATCATATTTCTCCCCCCCACGCCCCCAGACGCCAGACGTGGGCACAGGCGAGACGCCTGTGCTACGTCTTGAAGATTATTGCGCTTCGCCTGAAAGCAACCGCCGGCAAAACTCAACCGCAACCGCCACCTCACTGGTTTGCAGCGGATACTCAACAGCCGGTCGCTTTATCAGCACCACCGGCACCCCCAACTCAGCCGCAACCGCCCGCTTAACATCCTCCCCCCCCGCAGTTCCAGACGCCTTCGCCACCACCATTGAAATCTGCCACTGTTTCCACAGCGCCCGTTCCAACTCAGCCGACACAGGCGGGCGCAGAGCAACCAGCCGGTCAGGCGTGAACCCCGCATCCAGAGCCGCTTGCAGCGCCGGCAGCGAAGGCAGAATCCGGGCGAAAAGCGTGCAGCGCTCTTGCCAAGGGCGGAACAGCGGCAGAGGGCGGTAGCCCACAACCAGCAGCACCCGCTCTCCCGCCAGACACTCACCCGCCAGCAGCGTCTCAAAACTGTCCAGCTCTATAAGGATTGGGGATTGGGGATTGTGGGTGCCGGGATTTGGGGATTTGGGGATTTGGGATTGCCAGTCGGAACTCGCCGGCGGGCGTTCGTAGCGCAAGTAAGGGATTTGATACTCCTTTGCCGCCGCCACCGCCAACTTAGAAATCTCCACCGCATAGGGGTGGGAAGCGTCCAAAATCGCAACAATTCCCTGCTCTTGCAAAAACTGCCCGACTTGACCGGCATCCAGCCTCCCCACCCACACCCGCAACACAGGTGCCGGTGGGTAGAGCGCCCTAGCAGCTTCCGTCGTCACCGAAATCGTGCAGGGCAATTGAGCCGCCGCCATTGCCCCAGCCAGCAGAGCACTTTCACTCGTCCCGCCAATCAGCCAGACGCGCCGGTCACCGCTGATTCTATTCTTGGCGCTCTTGGCGTCTTGGCGGTTCGTTTCCCTTACCACAAAAAAGCAAATATGTCAACAAGTTTTTCTCTCAAAATCGGACTTTATAAAGCCCAAACAGATCGCCCGGCTGCCGTTTAACCACCTTAGCACCGGCAGCCTTAATCACCTTTTCCCAAGCCGCCAAAGGTTCGAGAAACACCTCAGCGCCCATATAGGTTTCCAGAATCGCCCAGTTTTCCGCTAGGGGCTGAGCTGGGTCGAGGACATCAAAAACAAACTCGCCTGCCGGTTTGAGGGCCCGCTTCACCTCAGCCATAACAGCAGCCCAGTAATCGAGAGGGAAATAGCAGCTAAAGCCGGTAGCGATGGCCAAATCGAACTGGGCCGGCTCGCAGTGGAGCTGGTGAGCCGGTGCGAGTTCCACCCCCTTAAACAGCTTGGAGTTCAATTGGGGTCCGCGAGAGTTGAGTGTATCCCTGGCCACGGTGCTGATGTCTTGACCGTAAAAGAATGCCCCCCAGTCGCGCCAGGGATAGATGAGAAAGCTGGCACCGCAGCCGATATCCAAACAGCGCTGGTTTTTTTGGGGTTGGGCGATATCCCAGAAAGGGGAAGTAATTTTAGATTGGAGGGTGCCGGCAGCCCAGTCGAGAAAGATGGGCATAGCCTCGACTTCGGAGGGCAGGTTGAAGGGCTCGCCGCCATACTGCCGGTTAAAGCGAGACGCCACTTGCGCCATTTGAGACTGCCAGCCCTCTTGGGTGCCGGCACCCAAGAGGTGGCCTAAAGGAGAATCGGGCTTTTTAGACATCAAGCCCCTACCGCCCCTTGAGAGCTTTGGTAAAGTTCTTGCGATAGCTCTGGTTGGCCACCCACAGCACCGGCCACAGCACCGACAGCCTCAGCCGGTTGGGCAGACTTCGCTCGAAGTTCGTGCGCTCAAACCCACTCCAGAACTTCCAGATCCCGACTCCATAACCGACCAGCAACGCTAACAAGACTAAATTCATGATCGATTCTCGAAGCAACTGACAAAATGTTTCAATCCCGTTGCCGGGATTGAGCGGGCCAAAAATATTCTTCTCCTGCCGCCTGCTGAAATCATTATCGCATTCATTTGGGCTTCTTTGCACAACCCTTGATGCTCCGGTGCGGTCTGCCGGCCCACCGGCTGGGGGCGGGCGGGCGAATGGAACCCCTGTGGTGCCGTCGGATCACTGCCTTAACAAAGGGCAGCTGGAAAGCCCCCGCACTCCAAGGGGTTAAACCCTCCTTAAGTTTATGGAAATATCGAAGATTCAGCCTTATCCTATGGATAGCTTTTGGCACACCGGCAAAATTCTCTTTCCCCAGATGCTGCGGTCGTGCGGCTGGTTGCGGCAGCCACCTTCCAGCCATTGCACAGACCTAACACTTGCAGTCTGCATAAGCATATTTACTTATCCCAAGCGAGCGGGAGCGGGGCTGAAAGCAACTCAGTTCTGGCGCAAGAGCGCATTTGAGCGGCATGCCACAAGACCGAGCATCATAGGAAACTAGAGTAGAGACAAGCCGAACGCGCCGGAATCGCGCTCGATGGAACCAAGCGTGCGAAAAGCTAAGGAGGACTTATGCGAGCAGTGCTGATGGCAGGAGGATCGGGGACGCGGCTCAGACCGCTGACTTGCGATCTGCCCAAACCGATGGTGCCGATTTTGAATCGACCCATTGCTGAGCACATCATCAATCTTCTCAGACGGCACCACATTACAGAAATCATTGCCACGCTGCACTATCTGCCGGACGTGATGCGCGACTACTTCCAAGACGGCAGCGACTTCGGCGTGCAGATGACCTATGCGGTGGAGGAAGACCAGCCCCTGGGGACGGCAGGCTGCGTCAAAAATATTGCCGAACTGCTCGACCAAACCTTTCTGGTGATTAGCGGTGACAGCATCACCGACTTTAATTTAAGCGCCGCCATTGCCTTTCACCAGCACAAGCGCTCCAAAGCGACGATAGTTTTGACGCACGTCCCCAATCCAATTGAATTCGGCGTCGTGATTACCGATAAAGATGGCCGCATTCGGCGGTTTTTGGAAAAGCCATCTACCAGCGAGATTTTTTCCGATACAGTCAACACCGGCATCTACATCCTGGAGCCGGAAGTCTTGGACTACCTGCCAGAAAACAAAGAGTGTGACTTTTCCAAAGACCTGTTCCCCCTGCTGCTGGAAAAAGACGAGCCCATGTACGGCTTCGTGGCCGAGGGGTACTGGTGCGATGTTGGCCACCTGGACGCCTACCGCGACGCCCAGTACGACGGCTTGTACGGCAAGGTAAAACTGGAATTTCCTTACGAAGAGCGCTCCCCCGGGCTGTGGGTGGGTCAAAACACTTATATAGATCCGAGCGCCAAAATTGAAACCC
>CAZJNL010000618.1:0-4037 GCA_964546515.1 uncultured Oscillatoria sp. | reverse complement strand
ATGGGAGCCGCCGGCATCGCCGCCGAGCTCAAAAAAGAAGAGCACTACGAGGTGGACGAAAAAGCCCGCAACGTGCTTTTGAGCGACGAAGGGTTTGCGCAAGCGGAGCGGCTGCTGGGAGTTAAGGATCTCTACGACCCCAATGACCCCTGGGCGCACTACATTTTTAACGCCCTGAAGGCGAAAGAGCTGTTTATCAGGGACAAGAACTATATCGTCCTGGACAGGGAGGTGGTGATTGTCGATGAGTTTACCGGGCGGGTGCTGCAAGGACGCCGGTGGAGCGACGGCTTGCACCAAGCTATTGAGGCTAAGGAACGGGTAGACATCCAGCCGGAAACCCAAACTCTAGCTACAATTACTTATCAAAACTTCTTCTTGCTGTACCCGAAGCTGGGCGGAATGACCGGCACGGCGAAAACAGAAGAGGCGGAGTTTGAAAAGATATACAGTCTGGAAGTGACCGCAATACCGACAAACCGGATATCCGGACGCAAGGATTTGCCCGATGTGGTCTACAAAACCGAAAGGGGCAAGTGGCTGGCTGTCGCTCAAGAGTGCGCTGAGATGCACGAAAAGGGACGCCCGGTGCTGGTGGGCACCACTTCCGTGGAAAACTCGGAACACCTGTCGGTGCTGCTGCGCGAGCGCGGTATCCCTCACAACCTGCTCAACGCCAAGCCGGAAAATGTGGAGCGAGAGTCGGAAATTGTGGCGCAAGCGGGGCGCAAAGGTGCGGTGACGATCGCTACTAATATGGCGGGGCGCGGGACGGATATTATTCTGGGCGGGAACGCGGACTACATGGCGCGGCTGAAGGTGCGGGAATACTTTATGCCGGCTATTGTCCTGCCTGAAGATGAGGGGAATGTCAGCGTGCTCCGGGTTCCGGGAGCGGACCGCCGGCGCAACCCCCAAGGCTTTGTCCCGGGTAAGAAAGTCAAAACTTGGAAGGCGTCTCCCCAGATTTTCCCCACTGAGCTGTCTAAGGGAACTGAGCAAAAGCTTAAGGATGCGGTGCAGTTCGCCGTGCAGCAGTGCGGTGAGCGCTCGCTTGCGGAACTTGAGGCAGAAGATAAGGTGGCGACGGCTTCGGAAAAAGCGCCTACGAAAGACCCGCTGATTCAAAAGCTGCGGGAGGTGTACAATGCGATCCGCCAGGAGTACGAGCAGTACACGACGCGGGAGCACGATGAAGTGGTGAAGCTGGGAGGGCTGCACGTTATCGGTACGGAACGCCACGAATCCCGCCGCATTGACAACCAGTTGCGGGGGCGCTGCGGGCGTCAGGGCGACCCGGGTTCGACTAGGTTTTTCCTGAGTTTGCAGGATAATTTGCTGCGGATTTTTGGGGGGGACCGGGTGAGCCGGCTGATGGAGATGTTCCAGGTTGAGGAGGATATGCCTATCGAGTCGGGGATGCTGACTCGCTCTCTGGAAGGGGCTCAGAAAAAGGTGGAGACGTATTATTATGACATCCGCAAGCAGGTGTTTGAGTACGATGAGGTGATGAATAACCAGCGTCGCGCTATCTACGCTGAGCGCCGGCGGGTGCTGGAAGGTCTTGACCTGAAGGAGCAGGTGATTAAGTATGCTGAAAAGACGATGGATGACATCGTTGAGGCGTATGTTAACCCGGATTTGCCTTCGGAAGAGTGGGATTTGTCCAGTTTGGTGAGCAAGGTGAAGGAGTTTGTCTATCTGCTGGCGGATCTGGAGCCGGTGCAGATAGAGGAGCTGTCGATGGATGAGATTAAGACGTTCTTGCACGAGCAGGTGCGCATTGCCTACGATTTGAAGGAAGCTCAGGTGGATCAAATCCAGCCCGGTCTGATGCGGCAAGCTGAGCGGTTCTTTATTTTGCAGCAGATTGATACGCTCTGGCGCGAGCACTTGCAGGCGATGGACGCTCTGCGGGAGTCGGTGGGCTTGCGCAGCTACGGTCAAAAGGACCCGCTGATTGAGTATAAGAGTGAGGGGTATGAGCTGTTCTTGGATATGATGACTGACATTCGCCGGAATGTGGTTTATTCGCTGTTCCAGTTCCAGCCCCAAATGCAGCAGCCGGTGCAGGCTTCTGCGTCGGAAATGGTTTGACCTCTATGGGGAGTGGAGACGCGACATGTCGCGTCTCTACCGACCTAGCAAGGGAATCCAGTGCTTGCTGCAAACCGCGAGCTATTTAAGGGGGAGAAAACCTACACGGGTTAAGAAACCGGGTTTCTTTGCCATAATTGACCAGTTTTTCGTTATCAGTCTCCAGAGAAACCCGGTTTCTAGGATGGGGGAGAAAACCTACCAGGAAAATAAGCTGTCATCCGCTTCGTTGATTATCTGCTCTTCGATGGTGGGCCACTCCTCGAAATAATCTGCGAAATTTTTCAAATCAAGGGATTTCAGGACGGCTGCTGTGTGGTGGCAGGGGATTTGGCCTTGCAAGATTTCGTTTTCTTGAATCAGTTTGTGCAGATAAGGGGCTTCGCACCAAATGCGATTGTTGAGGCACCGGTAGCGCATGCAGTCGCACCATATGCCGTCACTTTTTAGTGTAAGGCCGTATTTTTTCTTGGGGTCAGACGCTGACTGAACTTTGAAATAGTCCGCACTTTTCCTGTAAACTTCTATGCTATCTGCTAGGGTAAAGGCTTGTGTGATAGCATGTTCTAAATAGTCTTTATAGGAAATAAAGGTGGAGACTCCCCAGGGGCACTGGCGCCGGATTATGTTCTTTTCCAGGCGGACGTACACGACTTTTGGCCAGACTTCCACCGTTAGCTCCTGCCGGCAGTGGTCTAGCGGGCCTGCTACCTGGCCTTTGGCCGTCAGGAGTGTCCAGGTGACAGATTGCGAGAAGAGTTGTGTTTGAAGGCTGGAGCTGATTTGGAACGCAGACATGCTACAATCTCCTATTAGGATATTTTTTAAACTGCCCCCACCCGTGGTTCTTGCCACCTGGGGGCTTTGTTCGTTAACTTGGATCTTGCCTGTATATAAACTACTTTACCGCGGCGGACTGGGATTGTCAAGAGTTATTTTGGTCAGACTTGGATTATTATTAAGTAAGAAAGGACAAGGATAGCGAAAAATGGCCAAACATAAAGGAGTGCCAAAGGGAATTGTGCGGAATCCTCTGGGGAAGAACCAGTATGTCGAGGCAGCTGGACTTGGCGAACTGGATAAGCGCATTACACTGAGAGTTGAACCGGATATTTGGCAAGCTTTGTCTGAAATGCCAGCGGGGAAGCGTTCGGAGTGTCTCAGAAGATGGATTAGAGAAGGTTTGCAGCGTGATGGCAAGGTGGCTTGACCGCACAATCCTAACGGATGATTGATTTCTTGATGACCCTCACCGGCTACTCTAGCCGCGAGGGGAGTTTTGTTCTTTGGCTGTGCGGGGGCGGTCTGCCAGGGCCCAGTTTGGAGGGGGCCGCTACCGACTGCGGGAGCGGGGTTTATATTGAAAATATGCCTGTATACAAACCAAGTCCAGTATTTTAAACAAAAATTAACATGAGAGGGTGAACTATACTGCCATTTGGAGACACTGAGGTTAATTATGGCCAGAGGAAACCCCAATCCAAAGATTGAGCAAATATTGCCGTATCGATTTCCTCAAGCTGGGGAAGAGCCCCTGTCGAAGAAGCCTTTTCAAATCCGTCTCCCCAAGTCGGATTATGAGAAGTTGATGACCATTGAACCGAGCGAACGCAATCAATTGGTGCTAGGAGTGGATTTCTGAGGGATTGGCCAAACATCAACAAAGTTCAGAGGAAACTCAGCACGGAAGCTAAAAAAAATGCCTTTGGCTGTGAGGAGCGTCGGGGTGACGCTCAAAGGAAAACAGCTGAGACTCAAGGGCTGAAGTGACTTGAAACATGGCGAGTGCCTACTCCCCCACCCTGAGAGTATAGCGCAGTAAACTGCCCAATATCCGCCGTGGCCAGAGGAGCGAAAGAAATCAGCGCTATCGTAGAGTTGGACAGGTTGAGGAGACAAAAGATGCCAGCGCCAAAGGGAAACACGAATGGAGCTGCGGC
>CAZJNL010000617.1:0-4050 GCA_964546515.1 uncultured Oscillatoria sp. | reverse complement strand
ACCTTCAGTTTATTTAGATCCCCCTACTTAAATGAGAGACTCCAGATAGTCCCGCACGCGGTTGCGGCGCTTCGGTTGCCGCAATTTTTGCATAGCTTTAGCCTCAATTTGACGCACCCGTTCCCGAGACAAATCCAGAGCGCGACCAATTTCTGACAGAGAGTAAGGGTGGCCATCACCCAAACCGAAACGCATTTGAATCACATCTCGCTCCCGACTGGTCAAATCAGCCAGCAGTTTATTCAAATCCCGCTGCAAAGCTTCGTGCATCAACATCTCTTCCGGAGACAGCTCCTCAGTGTCCAGCAAATCTCCCAGTTCCGTATCTTTCTCCTGACCCACCTTAGTTTCCAGAGAGACAGCGCGGGGAACCCGCAACAAAACTTCTCGCACCTGACTGGGTGTCATATTTAGCTCGCCGGCAATATCATCCACAGTCGGAGTGCGACCTTTTTCTTGGGAAATCTTGCGCTGGGCCTTTTTAATTTTATTGAGCTTTTCCGTAATGTGCACCGGCAGCCTAATCGTGCGGCTCTGGGTAGCAATCGCGCGGGTAATCCCCTGACGAATCCACCAGTAGGCATAGGTGCTAAACCGGTATCCCCGCGTCGGGTCAAACTTATCCACCGCCCGCTCCAAGCCCAAAGTGCCCTCTTGGATCAAATCCAGCAGTTCCAAACCCCGATTTTGATACTTTTTCGCCACAGACACCACCAGGCGGAGGTTAGCCTTAATCATGTGTTCCTTCGCCCGGATGCCTTCAGTTTGGACTAATTCCAGCTCCTCAACAGTCAGACCGGCGATTTCCGCCCACCGGCGCTTTCCCGCTGCCAAGATCGGCTTGAGTTCGGAAACCAGAACCCCAGCTTCAGCCGCCCACCGAGCCAAAGAAGGGCGAAGCCCCAGCTGAGAAGCCAGCCGGTCCCCCGCCTCCATCAACTTGACATAGCGCTGAATCAGTTCATCCTCCAGCGTGGCTGCTTTATTTCGCCACTCCAAAAGCCGTATGTAGCGCTGCACATTTTGAGCTTCGGAGACTTCTTCATCGCGCCCTAACAAGCGCACCCGACCGATCTCCTGGAGGTACAAGCGCACTAGGTCAGTGGTGCGGCGGTTGGCGCTTTGCCTGAAGCTGACAGTCTCTGCATCCTCCATTTCCAGCGAAATCAGCACATCCTCGATTTGCTCAACATCGTCAGCGATGCCTTTTGGCTGAACGCCCGAGGCATTCAGTTGTTCGTCATAGTCTGTATCAGCGTAGAAGAAGGTTCCTGGCATAGCAATCGTCTCAGTTGATCTGGGTGACAATCAGGCTCGCGCACGCTGTCGCTCAAGCTTATTATTCCCGCCCTTCAGGACTAGCAAACGCTACTTACTGTTCCTTTACTGACTTAGGCTTGCGTGCGGCACTGGTTTAGTTGGGCTGATGCTACCTATGATTCTGAATTCGCTTTAATTGAGCGACAGCTACTTAAGGCGACAGCAATCTCGGTATCTAACCGCCATCTTGTCAGCGGCAAAGGGCTGGATTGTTATCATATCAACAGTATATAAGCCTACTCAGCCAGAAGGATGTGACCTCGGTTCGCCCCTCTTGTTAATCTGTATCACTGCTGTGAGGTTATCCAGATCACTGCTTAAAACCCTCTCCCCTGTTACCCTTCCCGCAACAGTTGCCAGAAAGCTGTGCCCGCTCTCCCACGCCAGCGAGCCGGTCTGGCTCGCAGCATCCCACTTTGGCGGGCGAGACAGACATGAAAGCCCTCACCCCCCCACCCCGAAACCGAGTGGGCAGAGGGGGGGGTGAAGGAGAATTAAGCTGTTATGCTTTTAATTTGCTTATTATAGACAGTCGTCACAGCCTCCAGAGGCGCGTTACGGGCTTGAGCTGGGAACTAGGCAAAGAAAAGGAGGCAGAGCCTCCAGATGCCCGTTACGGGCAATGCCCGTAACGAGAGATAAGGCGTAGGACAGGCGGGACGCCTGTCCCTTCCCAGATAACAGCCCCGGAACCAGAAAATGAAAACTTGCCCCCTACGCAAAGGGGGCCGGTAGGGCTAAAGCCCAACTACAAACCTTTTCAAGGCAGAGCTTCCAGACGCCCATTACGGGCAATGCCCGTAACGAGAGAAACGGTAGAATAGGAATTGTTTGTGCGAATTTAATGCAGAATAGCTTGGGGCTGCCTTGCCCGGCACCCAAGCGTCTCACTCCGGCTTGAGGGCTCGCAGCATCAAGGCTTCAACGGCGTGTTGCGGGGTAATTTCGCCCTGGAGCAAGCGATAGACTTGATACGAAATCGGAACATATATTCCCTGCTGGTTAGCCCGCTCGATCAAAACCTGAGTCGTGTTCACCCCCTCAGCGGTGCCTTCCAGCTGGGCCAGGATTTCCGGCAGTGTCTTGCCATGTGCCAGCTGATACCCGACTTGGTAATTGCGGCTGAGGGGGCTGTTGCAGGTGGCCAGCAGGTCGCCCAGCCCAGACAAGCCGTAAAACGTTTCCGCCTCCGCCCCCCAGTGGGTGCCAATCCGGATGATTTCTGTCAGCGCCCGGGTTAATAGCGCCGCTTTGGCATTCGTGCCCAGCTGCAGCCCGTCACACACGCCGGCAGCAATGGCCATCACATTCTTTAAAGTCCCCCCCAGTTCCACTCCCAAGGGATCGGCATTGGTGTAAACCCGAAAACTGCTAGAAGAAAATACCGCTTGCACCCGCCCGGCTGCTGCAGCGTCCCTACTGGCCACGACAGTAGCCGCCGGCAATCCCTGCTGAATTTCCTTGGACAGGTTCGGTCCCGCCAAAACAACCACCGGCTGGGAGGGAAACGCTTCCTGCCATATCTGAGAAGGGGTAGAGGTGGTCTGGGGGTCTAGCCCTTTGGTCGCGGTTACGATCGTGGTGCCGGTGGAAATTGGCCCGGACTGGAGCTGCGAAACCACCGACCTCACCCCTTTCACAGACACGGCTGACAGCACCATCTCAGCACCGGCTACCACATCTTCCAGGCTTTCCTCACACTGGCGCGACCACAACCGCACCCGATGGTCATTCGCTGCAGCCAGACCGGCTAGGGTTTTTCCCCAAACACCAGCTCCAATAATTGCTAGGTTTGTTTGTTGCATTGCTCAATTCTTAATTTTTAACCGCAGATGCACGCTGATAAACGCGGATGGATACGATCGGGTCATCTGCGTTTATCTGCGTTCATCTGCGGTTTCGATCTAAAACCTAAAACCGCAACTCTAAAACCGGCGGCGCGGATAGCGCTCCATCAGCGCTCTCACCTGCCCTGCATGATACGACGATCTTGTCAAGGGGGAGGCGACAACTTGCAGGAACCCCAAGGACTCGCCCAGCTGCTTCCAGGCGTCAAACTGGGCCGGTGTTGCCCAGTTGGCCACGGGCAGGTGTTTGGGGCTCGGCTGCAGGTATTGGCCTACCGTCAAAATATCGCAATCGACAGCTCGCAGATCCTGCATGACTTGCCGGATTTCCTCATCGGTTTCCCCCAGTCCCACCATAATGCCCGATTTGGTGTACACCCAAGGGGCTAAATCCCGCGCTCGCTGCAGCAGTTCCAGAGTGCGCCGGTAGTCAGCTTGGGGGCGCACCCGCCGGTAGAGGCGAGGAACGGTTTCGGTATTGTGGTTGAGGACTTCTGGCCCTGCCGACAGAATCGTCTCCAGCGCTTCCCAGTTGCCGCACAAGTCAGGAATGAGCACTTCTATGGTAGTCTGGGGAGAAGTGGAGCGAACAGCTTGAATGCAGCGCACAAACTGGGACGCCCCGCCATCGGGCAGATCGTCCCGGTTGACCGAGGTAATCACCACATGGTTCAAGCGCAGCCGGTGCACAGCCTGCGCCAGTCTTTCTGGCTCCGTCAGGTCAAGGGCTTTCGGCTTTTTCTCAAAGTCGATGTCGCAGTAGGGGCACGCTCGGGTGCACGCCGGCCCCATAATTAAGAAGGTAGCCGTACCCGCGTTGAAGCACTCCCCAATATTGGGGCAGGACGCCTCCTCACACACAGTGTGCAGCTTGTGCTCGCGC
>CAZJNL010000616.1:0-4050 GCA_964546515.1 uncultured Oscillatoria sp. | reverse complement strand
CGGCTTCAAGTGAATTTCTCAGCTCGGAAGGCAGATTAGGCTGACTAGATATGAATTAACTTAAATTACCCTAACATGTTTTTCAGCAGGAGTCAATGCCTGCTGGGCGGTTTGGCGGCAAAAATTTGCGCGCTGTTGGAAAAAGCCCCTCAAGGGCAACCGCCGGCTCCCCCCTGTGGCAGAGCCGGCAGCCGGTCGAGAAAAAGTATTTCCCCGGAAGTGATATAATGGCACTCAACTGTGGGTTGAAGCGAAGATGCCTGAGCAAAACATTCAGTGGCAAATTCAGCCGCCGGCGCAACCGCCGGAGTGGTTCATTCAAGAAATTCGACGCCACGCACCCGACATAGCTGGCCATTATGCCGGCCAGTTGCTGTGGCAGCGGGGGATTCGAGACAGGGAGCAGCTTGCCGGCTTTTTGAATCCCAATTCGGTACAGCCGGCCAGTCCCTTTGAATTTGGCCAGGAGATGCGCTGGGCGGTAGAGCGATTGCTGGCAGCGCGGCGTGCCGGTGGAAAAGTGGCCATTTGGGGGGACTTTGACGCCGACGGCATCACCGCCACCGCTGTACTCTGGGAAGGGCTGGGCCAGTTTTTCCCTCAATATCTCCAGCTCACCTATTACATCCCCAACCGGCTCACCGAATCCCACGGACTCAACCGCCCGGGGATTGACGCCCTCGCTCAATCTGGAACCCAGCTGATTGTTACCTGCGACACCGGCAGCACCAACCTGGAAGAAATTGAATACGCCAGCCAGCTAGGGATACAAATCATTGTCACCGATCACCACACCTTGCGGTCGCAGCGCCCCCCTGTGGTGGCCATCGTCAACCCCCGCTCCCTGCCGGCCTCACACCAGATGGCCAATCTTTCCGGCGTCGCCGTCGCCTACAAACTGGTGGAAGCTCTCTACCTCACCCTTCCCGACATTCCCCAGCAACCCTTAGAAGATTTACTGGATTTAGTGGCTATTGGCCTGATTGCCGATTTGGTGCAGCTGACCGGCGACTGCCGGTATTTAGCCCAGCAGGGGATTAAACGCCTGCAACAGCAGCTGTCCAACCCCACCCGCCCGGGAGTGCAAAAACTGCTGCAGCTGTGCCAGCGTGCCGGCGATCGCCCCACCGATATTTCCTTTGGCCTTGGCCCCCGGATTAACGCCGTCAGCCGCATTCACGGAGACTCCAGCTTCTGCGTGGAGCTGCTCACCAGCCGCGACAAAAAGCGCTGCAGCGAGCTGGCGGAAGCGGCAGAGTTGGCCAACGCCCGCCGCCAGTCTTTGCAAAAAGATGTCACCCAGCAAGCAAAAGCCCAGCTGCAAAAACAGGACTTATCCACCACCGGCGTTCTCGTCCTGGCTAACCCACAATGGCCAGCAGGTGTCCTCGGTTTAGTTGCAGGTCTTATCGCTCAGGAATACGGGCGTCCGACTGTCCTGCTGAGCACCGAGGGAGCCGGGGGTAGCTCACATGTAGAGACGCGATTTATCGCGTCTGATGGAAGGGAACAGGGGAACTCGGTGGCGGGGGAGACACTCAGCACCCCAACCCTGGCCAGGGGTTCCGCCCGTTCTGTGAATAATATTGACCTGTACCAATTGGTGAAGGATCAGGCGCACCTGCTGCACCGGTTCGGTGGCCATCCATTGGCTGCCGGTCTGGCGCTGCCGGTGGAGAATATTCCCCTGTTTGCAGAAGCAATCAACCGGCAGCTGCGGCAACAAATGGGGGCGTATGGCTGTTTGGGGGTGCCGGTGGTGACAGCCGATCTGACTGTAACGGTGGCAGAACTCGGACAGCTGCTGTTCCGAGAGCTGAAACTGCTGGAACCCTGCGGCACCGGCAACCCGGTTCCCAAACTGCTGGTGCAAAACTGCTGGTTTGAAAAAGTCTGGCACCGCAATATTGAGGATTCTAAAGGGCGAAAAGTTCAGTACATTAAAACCGAGTTTGAAATCAGAGATGACTCGACTCGTTCCGCGTTTGCCGGCGTGTGGTGGGGGCACTATAAAGAAGAACTTCCGCCGGGCCGGTGCGATGCTATTGTGGAGCTTGACTTCAACACTCACAAACAGCGCTATGAGGTGCGGCTAATCGCGGTGCGCCCCTTTGTGGAAAATTTCCAGTTCCGCGCCCCCGTGCAGCTGGACTGGATTGTGGACTGGCGCTGTGAAAAGATGAAGGCGGAAGACGCTTTGATGAATTCAGAGGAAATTTCTTCATCGTTTATTGTATTGCAAGAGTGTCCTAAAAGTTGGGATGAGTTGCAAGGTTGGTTTCGGCAAGCGGCGCACCGGCAGCAGAAACTGGCGCTAGCGTGGGCGCAGCCGCAAATGCAGCCAGCGGTTCAAGTCTGGCAGCAACTTGCCGGTGTCGCCAAATACCTCAGCCGCACGGGTGCGCTAGCTACAAGGCGTCAGCTGTGCGAGAAGTTGGGCGTCAGCGATGGCTGCCTGCAACTGGGATTGCAAGCTCTGGGTGAGTTGGGTTTCCAGGTGACGCACTTCGCTGATTCCTTGTGGCTGAGCAGACCAAAGAGAGCCTATCGGGTGGGTGATTTGGCGGAAATTTCTCCTGCTATTGAGCAATTTATGGCTGCTGTTTCTGAAGAGCAATTTCTCCGGCAGTATTTCGCTGAAGTGCCGCTGTCTACTATTCAAGCGATGGCTAATTCGGGGCGCGATTCTTTGCCTGAGTCGGAGAGCGATTTGGGTTTTTAAGCCTGTCGCAATAAAGGTAAGCTGTTACGCTTTTAATCTGCTTAGTACAGAAAGTCGGCAGAGCCGAAATATCCGCGTTCCCAGGCTGAGCTTGGGAACGAGTAACTCTTGTAGAGACGCGATTTCTCGCGTCTCTACAATATCATTGCTTTATCAAGAAACCAGTATTCTTAAAGAAACCTGGTTTCTTGCCAGGGTGCGTTATGAACTACTGAGGTGTGATCTGACCTTGGTACTCGCAGGTGAAACCTTGACTGCGCCACTGTTGCATGTCTACGTCTGTGAGCGGGGTAACAGCGGAGCATGTCGGCTCGACAAACTGGCTGATGACTGCCCAAATCAGGCTGCGAATTAAATCGATGCCGGTTTTGAGCAATGACTCGCGATTGCCGGGAATGCCGGTTTCGGGGGCCAAGTCTAGATCGACCCAAATTCCGTGGGAGCCTAAGATAATTTGTGCCAGCCACTTGGCGCGTGGCAGATGGGTGGGGGAGGTAATGAGTTTGACTTTATAAACTTGCCACCGGCGCAGAATGGGGAGAGAGAAGTAGAAGTTGTCAAAGGTGTCGCGGGCGCACTTTTCCAAGAGGACTTGCTGCACCGGAGTTTTTGCTCGCTGAAAAATCAGCCAAATGCAGGGATCTGGGGAGCCTTGAGAAATCAGCACCGGCGTCTGGGGATATTGTTTGGCTAGCTCGGCGACGTACATTTCCCGTTTAATGCTGCCCCCTAACACGAGTATGGCATCCACCGGCCTATTGGCGGCTGACTGCAAAGCTACCGTGTAGCTCAGCAGCCAGCTAAGGAAGGCAAAAGTCAAAATTAAAAAGGCAAAAGAAGCAATCCTGCCTGCCTGCGAGCCGGCTTTCCTGGAGTTTCTTCCCCGATCCAATCGCTTTTGCCTTTTGCCTTTTTTTGGCCTCATATATTTTCCGTTTGATTACTTTAAAATGAGTTCCCGCCCCTCCAGGGAGGGCGGCATGGGTGAAAGGTGAGGGTTGATAATTTCTGTTTCCCCTGCTTTCCCCTGCCAGAAACCACCAGAAGCCACCAGAAACCAGGTTTCTTCAAGAAACCTGGTTTCTTGAGTTTCGGTTTCTTGAAGTGCAGTTTATTTATGCCGGCCCGCCGATGTACTACACACTAATTAACCGTAAATCATCTCATTTTTTCTTGGGGGCTGTGGGAAAGACAAATTCTATTTGCCCCTGAGTGCGCCGTATCTGCCCGCCTAGCTTGAGGATTTCTTGCTCAGCGCGTTCTCGGACTCTTTTGTCTGTGGCGTTGATGTAAACCTCGGCCCAAGACCGGCCCCGCGCCAGGGTGCT
>CAZJNL010000615.1:0-4051 GCA_964546515.1 uncultured Oscillatoria sp. | reverse complement strand
GGCTGCAGATCGCCTCAACTGGCACAGGGATGTGGCCAATTTGCTTTCTCGCTCCCAAATTGGCTATGCGCTCTGGGAGTATTGGGGTGGATTTGATATTTTTGACGACAAGCTGGCGACGGAATTAAAGCCACGCAATCGGGATGCCCTGGATTGGTCTGTCCTTCGGGCCATTGGTCTAGGTACTAATATTCACCTGACACGCCGCTAACAGTTGCTCCTAGAGAAAGATTTTTTCTGACACAATGGGTATATTTTAACCAGGTGTTGATCTACAATTGTCAAAACTCCAATCCTATTTGGAAAACCCTCGCCCTCCAGGGTGTGCCTGGTGGCCACAACCTGAGCGGGCAAATCTAACAGTAAATCTACTCAGGCTTATCGGAAGCTTTGCTTGAGAGTTGAGAGTTGCCAAACCGCAAATTCTCTCGCTCCCCTATGGCTCAGCTGGGGAGAAAACTTGATGAAAAATTAATGCCGGGGTTGACTGGCAAGTCTGGGGGAGTAGCCGAGGCGACGAGCGCGGCTGTTCAAAAAAAGAGGCATCTTTAGCCGGTGGAATGCGGACAGGTTAAGAACAAAAATTAAGAAATATTAAGTTTTGAGTCAAGCGGAAGTTGTAAGGGTATACTTGACTGAAAACATAGTTGAGGGAGGTGGGGACAAGTTGTCAGCCTTAAGGCAGCCGGCAGAGCGCCGGCTTTAGAAGAAGCTAAAAAATAGGGACTTGCTGGATTTCGGTCACGCAAGTGGGATTAATAACTGGCAGAACTGAGTTTTCAGTGCCGGCGAGTAAAATGGGGGGTGTGCGCGTATGATTTTAGTGACAGTGGGAACCGAGCAATATCAATTTAATGCCTTAATGGATTGGGTAGAAGTCTTAATCCGCTACGGGATAATTGACAGAAATGAAGAAGTGGTTGTGCAGTATGGCTCATCCACAAAAATTCCGGATGGGGCAAAAGTATACCAGTGTTTACCGGAGTCTGTCTTCCAAGCTGTAGTTGAAGAGGCGCGAGTTATCGTGGCGCACTGCGGGGAAGGGACAGCAATGCTGCTGGAATCCTTAGGGAAACCTTTTATATTAGTGCCGCGCACCCGGCGTTTTGGCGAGCACGTTGACGACCATCAAATTGAGATGGCGGAAGCCTTGGAACAGCAAGGCGTTCCGGTAGCTTGGTCAGTTGGGGATTTGGCCCGATTTCTGGCCGCACCGATTCCTTGCCCCTGTATTCAGAAGAAGAATGAAAGCAAAATTTGTCAGGCGCTGAGCCAGCGCTATGACAGCCAGGAATACAAAAAACTGATGCTGGTTTGCTCTTCAGGTGGCCACTATAAAGCGATGCGGCAGCTGAAAGGGTTTTGGAGTCAATTTGAAGAGGTTTGCTGGGTTACTTTTAAGACAGCCACCACAGCATCAGAACTCCAAGCGGAAAAGGGGCGCGTGTACTGGGCTTACAGTCCGACCAATCGCAATATCCCTAACTTAATCCGGAATCTCATGTTGGCCTTCAAAGTCATACTGAGCCGAGAAAAACCGGATTTAGTGCTTTCCACGGGTGCCGGTGTTGCAGTTCCTTTCTTGCTGATCGCCAAATTCTTCTGTGGCAGCCAGGTGATCTTTGTAGAATCCAAAACTCGGTTAAAGCAGCTGAGTCTTTCGGCTCGGCTATTGCAAGGTTTATCGGGAGTCGATAAACTCATCGTGCAAGGGAAAAAAATAGCCAGTCTCTATCCAAACGCTCAATATGTTGGGGAGGAGCAGGTCGCAGCATCAAGGGAGGCTGCTGGTTTAGAATGCAAGCTGCAAACTCTGGTGAGTTTCAACGATACTTTGCTCCTGAGCACGCCTCCAGCTTTTACCCAGCGGGCATTTCGGGAATTCAAAAAACATTTCCAGAAAGGATTCCCAAAAGAAGTGCGAAAAATTGTCCTGGATATGAGCCAAACTAAGTTCATTGATAGCATGGCCTTAGAAACTTTGATTGATATCCACAATATAGCTCGGTCTCTAGGCCGGCAGCTCGCGCTTTGGAGTGTGGGGCCAGAAGTCATGCTGACTTTATCGAAAGCTGGGTTGGATAGTGTGTTAACCATCGAAACAGCCACGGAAACAGTTCGCGCCCCCAGCCTGGCGCTGCCTTCCACACGGCAATTGCCTTCTGCTGTCCCCCATCCCATAGGGCGTGTCGCTGATATTTTAGGGGCAAGTATTGGTCTGGCTATTACAGCGATTGTGTTTATTCCGATCAGTATCACCATTAAGCTAGAGAGTCCGGGGCCAATTTTATTGAGTCAGGTTCGCTGCGGTTTGATGGGGAAGCGCTTCCGCCTGTGGAAATTTCGCTCGACGGTAGTCGGTGCAAGAAAGCTGGCAAATCCAGTGTCTTCGCGGGCGATTGATAACTTGGTTGAGAATGTCCGCGATGCGAAGGTGACTAGGGTTGGGCGTTTTTTGCGGAAAACGGGACTGGAGCAATTGCCCGAGTGCTGGAACGTTTTGGTGGGAGAGATGAGCTTGGTGGGGAGACGCCCTCTGACGGAAGATGAGTTCAATAAATATGCCCTGCAAGATGACAGCCGTCTGAATGTCAAACCGGGCATGACAGGGGAATGGCTTGAGCGCGAAGGCTTTCCGCAAGGGAGCGGCTTTCATGGGATGAAAGCAATCGCCAAAATTTGGCTGAAGCTGAACAGAAATTGGCGCAGAAGAAGGAATCTCAAAAAAGCTGACCTGTCCCAGCCCCCGGCTGGCACCGACAAGGTAATATATTTGCAGCCTGAGGAAAACGCCAAAACTGACCAGTCGCAGTAAGCGGGTTAATTGACTGCGGAGCGGCTAACCATTGGGTGCGCCGGCGGCTCCCGCTTTTGCAATCGCTCATGTAAAATCTAAAATCGAAAATCTCGCGCAAGCGAAACGAGGCTGCTCTTGTTAACCTTTCTCTGCGCCCTCGCGGTTCTGTGCGGTTCATCAAAACACTACTTCTCAACCACGACTGGTTTAGCATGAGAGCCAATCGCCGCTCCTTTCTGAGAACGTTTGGGCTGTCTGTGCTAGCTACCCAGGTGCCGGCATTCGCCCTAGACAGCCAATCCCCAACCCCGATTTTGAAGCCACCGCGCTTAAGAGTGGGGGATACGGTGGGGTTGGTTAACCCCGCCAGTTTCCTTGACCCGGAAGATGTCGAGATCGCGAAAAAAGAATTAGCACAATTGGGGTTAAATGTCAAGCTAGCAGCGCATGTGCGGGACAGGTACGGCTATCTGGGAGGGCGGGATGCTGACCGCGCTGCCGATATCAACAGTATGTTCGCGGATTCATCGGTGCGAGCGCTGATCGCGATGCGCGGGGGCTGGGGGAGCAGCCGGATTTTGCAGATGCTGGATTACGATTTGATACGCCGGCAGCCCAAAATCATCACCGGCTACAGCGACATTACCGCTCTGCTGCTGGCGATTTATGCCCGGAGTGGGGTGGTCACTTTTCACGGGCCGGTGGGGACATCCGATTGGAACCGGTTTACGGTGGAGTGGGTGAAGCGGATTCTGTTCAGTGGGGAAGCGGTGACTCTGCGAAATCCCTGGTTTGACTTGCAGTATCGGGTGGAAACGCTTACTGCCGGCATTGCGAGGGGCAGACTGGTGGGGGGGAATTTGTCGGTGCTGGCGGGGATGGTGGGATCGCCTTATCTCCCGGAATGGCAGGGGACAATTTTGTTTGTCGAAGAGATTGGGGAGGAGGTTTACCGGATAGACAGGATGCTGACTCAGCTGAAACTGGCGGGGATTTTGGATCGGATTTCTGGGTTTATTTTTGGGCAGTGTAAGGATTGCAATCCTGAGGAGCCGGACAAGTCGCTGAGCTTCCGGCAAATGCTGTCGGAGCGCATTAAACCTTTGGGCATCCCCGCCTGGTACGGTTCGATGATTGGCCACATGAAGGATAAATTCACGGTGCCGGTGGGTGCTTTGGTGGAAATTGATGCCCTCCGGGGTACTGTTAAACTGTTAGAACCGGCTGTGGGGTGACGGGCGTGAGTGCTCGAAG
>CAZJNL010000614.1:0-4052 GCA_964546515.1 uncultured Oscillatoria sp. | reverse complement strand
GCAGCTTCCTCGCGAAATTTTGGGGGGCAGAGTTCGTCAGCCGGATCGGGCCACAAGGCGGCACAAATCACCGCCCGACACGCTGCCAGGGGACGGCGCGCCCACCAAATATGTAAGGTGGAAATGTGACCGTGACGGATGGACTTCTCGCGCCGTGCGTGGGCGGAGATGCGCTTGATGGGCAAGTCAACTTCGATGAGACGTTTGGGGTAATTCGTTGGGTAATTCGTTGCGGCACTCACTTGCTTGCCTCCAAAATTTTATCGGCGTCAACGTGATAATGTTCAATCTTCACTAGCGGTTCCCACCCCAACTGCACGGGGTCTTGAATGGGATGGACTTCTGGAGTCGAGGCGCAGTTAAACACCACATACAGCCAGTAATCTTGCTTCAGGCGCTCTGCAGTTTTATACTCGTTATTGGTGAGGGCCACCTGACCGATTCCAGACCGTCCCTTCACCTCAATAAAGCGCACGGCTATCGCTGTATGGATGTCTTCGGGATGGAATTTGCGAGAAATCAGGTCAAAGCCGCGATTCTCGGACTCGACATTTTCCACCACCCAGCCTCTAGCCTCTTCCCAGGCGATGACAGTCTGTATGGCAATGCGCTCAATTTCCTCATCGCTGACAATAGCAGCCATTTCTGGCGAGGTGCGTTCCGGGTGAGGTAACACCCAAGCACGTCCGTGATGTTGAATGTCGGAGATCGTGCAACTGCGCTCTTTTTGCAGTTCCTCGCGCCGCGTTTCCAAGCGCCCGTTTAACTCAAAAAGCCGGTCTTCCATTTGCTTGATGCGCCCATCCAGTCCGGATTCCCTGGAGCCAGATTCTTTTTGGGTGACAAGTTCCGCAAACTGGCACTGCACGCGGTCAATGATAGTATTGAGGCTAATTTCCAAGTGATGCTCGACAGTTTCCACCTCTTTTTCCCGCTGACTTTTGACTTCCGCGAGGAATGGCTGCAGCGCTCGCTCAATGAGGGCCTGCTCCACCGGCTCTCGCGCCGGCAGTGCCGAATCATCGGGGGGTTGAGTTCCTTTGGGCGCTAATACCAAGTCTAAGAAAATCGTGGGTTGGCGGACAGTAATCGCGCTGTCCATGTCAGTTTGCACCACAAACAAGCGTTTGTGCAGGGTGCGCCCCCTCCCGTCCGCAATCGCGGCTGAAAATACATCCAGCCGTGCGGGATCTTTGCGGTGCAGGTGATAGAACACGGCACCGCGCTGCAAATCATCTCGCACTAATTCTAACACCTGAACTCGCACGCACTCAAATAAAGGATGTCCGGGCGTCACCCACTCCAAGGTCGGGTCATTTTTCAGCAGATCTCGATTAAAAGCAATCCGTTTGTACTCTCTTCCCAGTTTACCATAGCGAGATTCCAGCCTGTCTCCCACCGGCCAAAGAGTGCGGGGCAATTTGCCAATCCGATAAATATGATGGCCCTTGCCCGTTTCTTTGGGATGGATGCCGGCGATCGGTGCCGCCTGCGTGAAGAAATCCTCAATTTCCTCCGGCACTAAACGCTTTTCTTTCGCTTCAGCAGACTTGCCCACAATCGCAGATAAATTCCATTCCCCTTTAGCCAATCCTTCCAAAGCCGAATTAGTGATGCGGCGAAAGCGCTGCACATCCACCTGCTCGACAATGCGACTTTTGATCGCATCATCCGAGAGATTGTGAGCGTACATGTCCCGAATCATCCGCTCTAATTGATTGGCGGGGAAGATATCCCCCAAAACATTAAAGATTTTGCCTGTTTTTTCTGGATCTAAATCCGCTTCAATGGCCCGGATGCGCTCAAATAATTTCCACAGCACTCCTCCCTCGCGGGTATTCGTAGCCACAAAATTAAAAATCAGACAATCTTTCTCTTGACCGTAGCGGTGAATCCTCCCCATGCGCTGTTCCAAACGCACGGGATTCCAGGGGATATCATAGTTTATCATAAACCAGCAGAATTGCAAATTAATGCCCTCTCCCGCCGCTTCGGTGGCCACTAAAACTTGGCACTCTTCTCGAAATTCGCGCTCGGCATAAATGCGAGTGTTGGGCGTATCGCGGTCGCCAATTTTCATCCCCCCGTGAATTTGAGTTACTGACAGCCCCCAATCTCTAAGCTTGCCCACCAAATAGTCGAGGGTTTCTTTGTGTTCGGTGAAGATGAGCAGCTTCATCTTGGGGTCTTTAAAGATGCCCTCTTGAGCGATCGCCTCCTTAAGTTTAACTAATTTAGATTCTATCTCGCGGCCTTCCAAGTGTTTAGCTTCACTAATGAGTTTATTCAGTTGAGTGAGTTCATCCCGCAAATCATTCGGGTCAATCGAAGCCACAACCGATTCCACATGGCCAAGAATTTTTTGCTGTTCTTCTTCCGTCAGTTCGTCAAAATCCTCCGGCAATTTGCTGTTAATCTGCTCTTGGCGGTAGCTGTCGGGGTCTTCTAGAATGTTTTGGCGTTTGTCCCGCATCCGTTCCAGACTGCGCCGCACGGCATAAACGCTAGAAGCGAAACGTCTTTGCAGCATGGCCATCGTGAAGCCCAAGGCGCGACCTCTCGCCGAATTGTCCTCAGCCGCTTTAATAGATTGTTCCTCGACGTACTGGGTTAAATTGTCGTAAAAATCCAACTCCTCATCATCTATTTGGAAATCTATCGTTTCCACTTTGCGCGTAGTGAAGAGCTTTTTGCATTGGCCACTGCCTGGTTCCGGAAATGTAACCAAAGCTTCTTTAGTGCGGCGCAAATAGAAGGGAGCCTTCTGAAGCCGCATGGCTTCTTCTAAACTTTTAATATCTCCGTAAACGTCGCGGTCGAGAAGTTCCAAGAATAACCGGAAGTTATTAGGGTCGCCTTTGTGGGGCGTGGCGGTCATTAATAAGTAATGGTCAGTCATTTCTGACAGCCGCTCCCCTAACTGGTAGGCCAAGGTTTTTTTCTCGGCACTGTAGGCGCTCATCTTATGAGCTTCGTCCACAATCACCAAATCCCACTCAGAACGCAGCAAACTTTCTTTGGCATCGGAGATGCGAGACACCCAAGACACTGAGGTGACAACTTGGTTTTTTTCCTGCCAGGGATTTGTCCCGTAGTTAGCCCGCAAAACATCCCCCCGGACTATCTCGAAATCTTCGCGAAACTTTTCTTTCATTTCCCGCTGCCACTGGAAAGTCAGGTTAGCGGGAGCGACAATTAGAGTGCGTTTGACTAATCCCCTAATTTTGAGCTCTTTAAGCAGCAACCCTGCCATGATGGTTTTCCCGGCACCCGGATCGTCTGCTAAGAGAAAACGAATCCGAGCTAATTTCAGGAAGTAGTCATAGACTGCTTCTAACTGGTGGGGGAGCGGATCGACGCGAGCGATGGCCAAAGAGAAATAAGGGTCGTATTCGTGGGCGAGCCCCCAGCGCAACGCTTCCACACCCGCGCGGAATTTATAAGGATCGCCGTCAAAGGGTTCTTTCTCCGGACTGGCATCGAGTTGCGCTAATTGATCGGCGCTGAGAATGGAATCGTGAACTTGATTGGTGCGGAGTCCTTTGCCGATGAGTTTAATTGCATCTCCCATCGGAATGACAACAATAACCTGCACGGGTTCGGGAAAGAGAGGACCTCTGACAATTGTGTTTGGTTTGAGCTGCTCTGATTTCATAGCCCTATTTCCCGAACTGTTCCAACAATTCCCGCCCCCGCTCCAACTGCTGCGCGTACCGCTCTTGCGGGAGTCCCGTCTGCTTCCTGACTTCGCGAATAAACTGACTGATATGGGTTGGCGCTGCTTTCGGCATCAATTTGACTCATTCGACGTTCAATATCATGCCACAGCTGATGCTAGATCTGTGCGATCGAAATCACTTTTGGATGTGATAATAACGCTTGCGCTGCGTTCCTTTATTTGCCTGGAAATGTTGCGAAAAGCAAGTCTGCGTGTGGTAGCTGCGCGGCGTTAGGGCGGCCACGGGGGGCCGCCCCTACAGCTACCTGGCAATTGGGCAGTCTGCGTGTGGTAGCTGCGCGGCGTTAGGGCGGCCACGGGGGGCCGCCCCTAC
>CAZJNL010000613.1:0-4053 GCA_964546515.1 uncultured Oscillatoria sp. | reverse complement strand
GATTATAGCTCTGGTTGCCATATATATCTTGCCATTTTGGCAGATTTATTTGATGAACAAATATGTAGGTGTTATGAAAGTGGTCAAGCCGGTAATTGCATAGAAAAGTGTGGGCCGGCTTGGGATGGCGGGCGTGAAGGCCGGCGAGAGCGGGGCGATCGCAAGGCAGAGCGCCGGCAGCACTGCAACGGCTGAGAAGCGTCCGGTCGCGCCGCGTCGGGAACGCGATTTATCGCGTCTCCAGGCGTCTCCAGGCGTCTCCGGAGCGTCTCGGAGAGCGGAGCGGAAAATTAATTCCACCGGGCAATTAACTGGACTTCATATCAAAAAGGCCCTAGAAAACGCAGACCTGCTACTCAGGGAATATACTTACTGGTAGAATTGCCGGTGTGTCGCGCAAGTCAATCTCTCCTGCGCTAGATTTTATATTAATTTTTTCTAAAAAAGGTGATTTTTTCCAGTCTTATGCTAGAAGAAGCAAAAATTGATTTACCTTGAAGTAAGCGCGTAAAGTCGGCGTCAGAGCTGGGCTAGCGCCGTCCTGCTCCTTGGGTGTGGGAGCAGTCGGCTGTGGATAGCAGTAGAGGGCAGAAATGGGCAAGCGGTGTGCCCGGGGAGCGCGGTTGCTCACCCTACATAGGGGATGCCGGCTTCAGTAAATCTCCTGGGAGTTTTTTAAAGGAATGATGTAGGGACTGCGGTGGATTTTAAAGTTTCTATAAAGACAGGCATTCTTCACGACTTCTTCACAGCTTCGCCCTAAACTCCAAGTAAGAGCCAGTGAATTTACGCAGAAAGCAACCGCCGGTCGATATAGAAGAAAGCGCTAGAGGAGATACCACTTAGCTGCTATGGGGTTTTGGGTTTTACAGGTGGCAGTCAAAGGTCTGGGAAAACCTGGGCTAGTAGGCGCTCAAACAGCGTGCCAGGGTGCGCGGACACCCCAAAACGGAAGCGCTGAGTGAGTTGCGTTATATGCAACAGACGTGAATTAACTGGCGCGTGCCCCCAAACAAGTGAACCAGCTCACAAGCCGGAACCATGTCAGAAAAACTTAAAATTTTCAGGACTTACGCAGCCACCTTACAAGTAGTAGGGTGCGTTCTTAACGCACCCTACCGCACTGGGCGCGTTGAGAACGCAGCAGCTATTTCTCCCCTAAAGGGGATGGCGAAATCAAGAGAAAGTTGCGTGTCTCCCATGGGATACCAAAGCTTATCCTCTAACCTTCAGACGCTTGTGGCAGATGCCCTGTTGCTCCACCCGTCAAAATTCAAAAAGCCAACGGCCAAAAAAACCATTCTTCTCTTGTTCCTTTTTGCTTTTGACTCGTGCCTTGTTGAGGGGGCGAGCGCCTGACTGACCAATCTCCTTCCGAGTGCGGAACGCGAGTGCGGCATTCCCAAAGGGCGAGCTGGTCTAGATCCCAGCTCTTAATCTCTCCCAGCTGTTGTCGTTCAGAGGCGGGCTTTCCTGCCAATCCCCGACCGGGTATGGGCGTGCGGCCCGATTTGGTTTATGAAAAACAATTTAGAAGGTAGGGACGAATCCCAACCTCCTTTTTCACCATCACCGGCAGCGTCTACAAACGGAGCGGCTCCGCTCAACCTATTGATGCCAATTGGCAGCAATTCCAGAGCGGCGTCAGACTTGAGCAAAGCATTTGAAACCGGCGAGTTCCAGTTAGGGGACGAGCTATTAAATCACACAGTACCAGATTCCGCAGAACAAACCGCTCACTCCGAAACAACGAACAGCGATCTTTACATAGTGTGTCAGGGGCGGGTGCGGCTGGTTGCCTTTGACCCGGGGCGACAGCGGGAAGTGTCAGCGCTGGTGCTGGAAACCGGCGACACCTTTGGAGGGGATCGCCTGTTCTGCAACGATCCCATGCCTTACCGGGCGATCGCAGCCAGTGCCGGCTCTCTAGCTCGCATTTCTACTTCCAAGCTGCAGTCCGAGCTCAGGGATCTGTCGGACTTGCGAGAGCACCTGCAACAGCAAGCCGAGCTGCGCCAGCGCCAGCTATTCTTCAAAACGCAGACAGAACTGCACTCGCTTTCCAGCCACCAGCTGCAGCAACTGCTGCCTTACTTGAGAGAAAAACGGATTGACAGAGGCGCTCAGCTGCAGAAAGCAACACCGGCACAAACGGGACGCTTCTGGCTGCGATCTGGGAAAATTCACCAGCCATCCAACCCATCCCAGCCTAAAGAAGTGGGTTGCAACTGGGGGTATCCGAGCACAACACCGGCAGACTGGGTTGCCGAAACCGATTTGTGGGTGGTGCAGCTGCCATCCGAACACTGGGAAGCGGCACAGTCAGTCGCACCGGCACTGGCTTTAGCAGTTGGAGAGAAGGCAGGTGGCAACGGACACCTGAAGCAGGCAGCCAGCTTCCAGCACCGGCGCACAGAGATTTCCCGAACCGCACCCGCACAGCAGCAGAGCGCGGGATCTGTTGCAGAACGCCGAATCGCGTCTAAAAGCACCGCCGCAGCAACTGAAAACTCCCAAGCCGAAACGGTAGCATTTCCCAAACCTACAAGCAGGCGGGTGATGGACTTTTTCGCTCGATATCCCTTAATCGAGCAGCAGAGTTCTTCCGATTGCGGCGCAGCTTGCTTAGCCACGATCGGACAGTACTGGGGAAAACGGTTTAGCATCAACTTTCTCAGGGAGCAGGCCGGTGTGGGCCGGTCTGGCGCTTCCCTGCAAAGTTTAGCCAAAGCGGCGGAAAGCCTGGGCTTTCAGGCGAGGCCGGTGCGAGCGTCTTTGGGCAAACTAGCTTCCTCCGACAACCCGTGGATAGCGCACTGGCAGGGAATTCACTACATAGTAGTTTACCGGTGCAAAGGGAACAGCATCCTGATTGGCGATCCCGGAGAGGGAAAGCGCACCCTGTCGCGGGAAGAATTTATCGCCAACTGGACTGGCTACGCGCTGCTGCTAGACCCAACAGAGCGCCTGAAAGAAGCTGAAACTCAGAAAATCTCCCTGTCGCGGTTCGCCAGCGCCCTTGCGCATTACCGCTCCACGATCGGGCAAATTATCTTTGCCTCCTTACTGATCCAGATTTTTGGCGTCATTAGCCCGCTGTTCACCCAAATCATTCTCGACCAGGTAGTGGTGAACAAAAGCTTGGTCACCCTGAATGTCTTTGTCCTGGGGCTGGTGCTGTTTGGCGTTTGGAGCATTGGCTTAACCGCCACCCGACAGTACCTGCTGGACTATTTTTCCAACCGCTTAGACCTGACCCTGATTAGCGGCTTTGTCAGCCACACCCTCAGCCTACCCCTGAAGTTTTTTGAATCGCGCCGGGTGGGGGACATCATCACGCGGGTTCAGGAAAACCGGAAGATCCAGCAATTTCTCACCCGCCAAGTCGTCCTGGCTTGGCTGGACATGCTGATGGGAGCTGTCTATTTGGGGCTGATGCTCTACTACAACTCGCGGCTGACGCTGCTGGTGCTGGCGATGATTCCGCCGATTGCCATCTTGACTTTGGTGGCCACTCCCTTTTTGCGGCGGGTGTCCAAGGAAATCTTTAACGAGTCAGCGGAGCAGAACTCGTTGCTGGTAGAAATGCTGACGGGAGTGTCTACAGTCAAGGCGGCTGCAGCGGAGCGAGAGCTGCGCTGGCGCTGGGAGGACCGCTTTACTAGCTTCCTGAATGCGGCCTTTCGGGGTCAGAAGCTGGGTAATGTCTTGCAAGTCATCGGCGCTTCTATTAATACCCTGGGCAGCACGGCTTTGCTGTGGTATGGAGCCACACTGGTGATTCAGGACCAGCTGACCATTGGCCAGTTTGTGGCCTTCAACATGATGATTGGCAAGGTGATCAGCCCCGTGCTGGCGGTGGTGAATCTCTGGGACGAGATGCAGGAAGTGTTGATCTCGGTGGAGCGGCTGAATGATGTTTTTGAAGCTGTGCCAGAAGAAACCCCTGGAAAGCTGATGCTGATTTTGCCCCGGATACAGGGGGAGGTGCGGTTCGAGAACCTTACCTTCCGCTACTCTTCCGATCGGGAGCGCAACACGCTGCAGAATATT
>CAZJNL010000612.1:0-4079 GCA_964546515.1 uncultured Oscillatoria sp. | reverse complement strand
AACTTCTGTTAGTGCGATACTGCCTATCGCAAGGGGACTGCAGTAGGTGCGTTACTGCGTAACGCTACAATTCAGAACGGAATCTCGTCGTCATCCGGGTCGGAAACCGGCTCAGCCGGCTGAGCGTTGGCTAAAGCTTCATTCGCCTCCTTAATCTTCTCAAACAGAGATGCCCTCGACGTTTTCTGCTGCATCAGTTTGTCAATGCCGTATTTAGCTTTGATGGCATTTATAGCTTCCGGTGGGGTAGCTTCTTGAGGCCAATTCAAATCAGCCGCAGTGACAACCGGCACTATTGGCCCCAACTTTTCAACCGGCATATCTGGAAGCCGCACCAGGAAATATTCGCGCAGCCGCTTAATGTTAGCAGCCCGACTTTCGATTTCCTGCAGAACACCCGCCAGCTGGCTCGGGTGGTGAGAACAAATGGCAACCCGAACTTCCAGATCGTCTAGCGGAATTCCTAGCGCTTCAGCTTTCTCCAGCAACTCCTGAGGAATCTGAGTGGGGAGGGGAGGATTAACAGCAGCTGACATTTCCGCCAGAGCCTTTTTCACAGTTTCCATCGCTTCAGCGACAGTCAGATTGATCGCTCTCTCTGCAGGAGTTGTTTCAACCATGCTTTGCAGGCGGTAAGCAGCCTCCCGCAACAAATCTATTGCAGCCTTTATGCGGTCGTATTCCATCGGTTAATTCCTTTACGATAGTGTGAGGTGGATAAGAGTGCCCTCCCATCCAGCCCTCCTCATTATACCGCAAGGTGCGTTAATAGCGCACCCTGCGACCGGCTGCAACAGCCTTCACGACAGCAGTTTCCCCTTGCTTGGGCTGTTCTGTGACTTTGCTTGACGGCTGGACTGTGGCGCGTGACTTTTTAGTTCTTTCAGGAAATTGCTACATGCTGGAAAACAGCCGGGGACTTCTCAATCCGTATCCGTGGCGCATAAAACCCAGATTTGGCTGTTGCGTTTGTCAACCCCAAACCATGTAACATCCCACGCAATGTTACCAAACCAAGGCGACCAAGCATCACGAGAAATATACATCTGGATTTCGTCGTAGCGCTGGCCAAAAAGAGCCTCACAAAATCGCACTCCCATAGCCTTCGCCTCGCTCGCAGTACCTTGGAAGCTCATATAAGCTCCGCCCCGCACCAGAACCTTTGCCAATTCACCGTCAAAGGTAAAGGCGCTAGTATCTTCTTTTAAATTGAGCGGAGAAGCGAGCGGATTTTGAATTGACAGTGAGGGCAAAGCGCTGACCGCTGCCGGTGCGGTTAGTAAGCGATCGAAAAAGCTAATTTCATGCAGCCTGTTCCGAGAGCATAACCAGTGTAAAACCGGGTGTTCCGACAGCTGAAAACGAGCGAACTCCGCACCGCCATTAACGTAAATTGCCCGCAACCGCTCCAAAAGTTCGTCAAGGGCTGGATGTTGGAATGGGACAGGTGTTACCTGTAATTCGCTCCACATCTGCTGCACATCCTCCTCGGAAGGACGCTTTTGTTCTAAATCTAGCATAAGCATCTACACTCATTCCTCCTAAAGTTATTCCTCTGCAATCGCCCGCCAGCACAGCACCTGGCTTTGAAATGAGACGCTTTGGCTCTCACTCCTGTAGTTTACCCCAGACGGGTTGCGCGGGGCAAGTGCAATGTTTTTTGGGCGCAGGGCGTGGGGCGCAGGGCATCGGGAATGCCTTATCCGGCAAGCAGTGGAGGTAACATTTTCGCCGCCAAAAACGGTGCCATTCGCACCTTTTATCCCGACGCCACTCCTGACTCCCAGAAAACATCTGAATGCCAGGCATAATTTTCTTGCGTCACCGTAGGGAAAGGAAAAAGTAACCCCTGTGATGGAGAGAGGCAAGTGACCCTCGCCTCTCTCCTGTTATCCGTTTGTAGAAATCATTCTACCCTTAGGGACAGCGTGACCAGACCGGCTAGCTAGATTTCTCTGACTGTTCCTCCTGTGGCGTCGTATTTTTTGATTCTTGCAATTGCTTGAGGTGAATATTATTCACCTGAACAATAAAGTTTTCGATTGCTTGCTTTGCCTTTTTGTCTTCTTCGGCGGGAGCGGAGGAATCGTAGGAACGATAAAGCGGAGTCACTCCCAAGACAAATTTCTCTTGCTCAGCCTCTAACAGCTCAACAATCGTGTTGGCAGAAATCCAATTTTCCTGAAAGGGAAAAGAGGTGACGATACTGGCAACGATAGAGGCAATGGCAGGACAGATGACAGGAAGCCACTTCAGCCAATTTTGACCGGCTTCCAATTTGTCTACCAGGACTAGAATTGGTGTTACCCCAGAGAAGAAGATGGTCGAGAGTTGCAAAGTATAGTAAATATTTCGCGATTGGCTGCGAGTTCTCTTGTAATCGTCAATCAATTCTTGACAATACTGCAAAGCCTTTTCTCTCGCTGGGGTTATCGAGTTATTCGCGGATGGGTTAGTGCTGGCCAGATAGAGCTCTGCTTTTCGCTTAATATCCAACTCCCTGTTGGCGGATTTTACCACTTCTCTGTTTAGGAGGAAGAAAAAAATAAATCCAGCTATAGAAATAGCTATGTTCCATGCGATATCAATCTCGCTTGGAACAAGGATTGCAAGGATGCCTGAACAGATAAAAGCGGTCAGAAATAGATACTCTGCTACTTTCAGGAAAAACAGCAGTGCTTGACTCGGCCCGGAAATCTCACTTGGTCTTTTCGCCTCCGTAGAGGCCATTTCGGAACTGCTCATTGTTGCCTTCTCGATTCTCTAAGGGCTAAAAATGTAGCCTATTTAGCGGTAAAACTGATCTCTCCCCACTCGCGACTGGTGCGAACGCGGGAACCTTTTTGTCAGTTTTCTGCATTGTAAGCTAAAAGGAAAAAGCTGTCAATCGATTCTAGCTGCATACCCGTCAGCCCCGCCAGGGCCAACGCCTCTAATTTTTGAATCTCCCTGTATAGGGCCATCCCCGCACCCGGTTGCGGGGACGCCTCCGCCAGTCACTTTTGCTCGGGTTCTCACCTCGTTCCCCGGCTGTTGGGGCGGGCCAATTGTGCCCGTCCTGGGATAGAGCCGGAGGCAAGCTCACGAGGCAGATCCTCGTTACAAACAACAAGAAAAAAACCCGGCTTTTCAAAAAACCGGGTTTGTGCTATTAGGGTTTCCTATCGCCTCACTCTTTCACCACCAAAGTAGTGGAAGCAGAGCGCCCAAACTCCTCAGGAGCGTACTGTAAATGCACGTCCGCACCTGGCCACAGGAATGTTCCAGGCGTAACCGAGCGCACGAGATAGTGCAAAGTATAAACTCCCGGCTCCAAACGGTCGGCATAAGCTACCACGCGGTCGCGATAAATCGTTTGATAGCCAATTTGCCAGCTATTTGCCTGCGCCTGCACTGCCGGTGTGGAGGTTTGGAAACTCCCATCCACCGCCTCAAAACCAGCCGGCAGCGGGTCAGCAATCACCACCCGATCAACAGGACGATCGGTGACAATTTCCAAACCAATATCAAACACCTGCCCGCTGCCCACAGTCAGGGGCTGTTCGGGAGCGCGAAGCTCTTGCCGGCCCAGCACTTTTTCCTCATTCGCAGGGCGAATTTCTCGCGAAACCCGCAACCCATTAAACCGCCCAGGCTGATTTCCCTGCAAGCGATAGCGATACGCAACCAGATAGTGCAGCGTGCCCTTACCGGATTTCTGGAGGATTAAGTCACTGCTGCCCCGAGGCAACTCCGTCATCCCCACATTCAGAGACAAACTGGAGTTTTCGTAACCCTTAAACTGAGCTGACTCTAACTGCTTGCCGGCAAGTTTCACCGCAGCAGTAAAGTTCGGCGGCGCTGGCTCCGTTTTGCTGTATTCCACCAGAGCGTTGAGCGCTTCGGCGTTATCGTAAGTGCTGCCCCAAGTGCCCTTCCGCCGCAGATTTAGCAGCCCTTCCAACAGCCGGTCGGTGACTTCCGGTTTGCTCTTTTGCGCGAGCGCGAGACGCAGCACTTGAGCTTGAGCCGTCGTGCGCGAGCTTATCCACCGCCAGCCAGGGGGCAGACTCACCGCAGCCGATCGCCCCGTCTCATTT
>CAZJNL010000611.1:2378-4083 GCA_964546515.1 uncultured Oscillatoria sp. | reverse complement strand
TGTGGCGTTTCGGGGTGGGGTTGTTTTTGTGGGTTTTCGCTCTCGTGTAAAATGTTTCAATCATCCTTCTACTGTGCAACGCCAACTAGATTGTCCTGTGTGTAAGCCGTTAGGCTAATAATGCTGCTTGTTCCTTGAAACTCGGCGGAGCCGACAAAGGGGCGTTCCCAGCTCATGCTGGGAACGAGGGGAACGAGGGTAAGCGCCTGGAAACGAGGGTAAACGCCATTCTTGGAGATATCAATTGCTCTCGTAACGAGCCATTCCAAAACCGAGCCAAACCCACCCCCAACCCCAAAACCGAGCCAAGGGTGCGTTACGCGCTTGGCGCATTCGCACCCTACTGCCTACTACTGCCTACTGCTTATAATAGATGTGCTGGGCAAAGACGCCCCCAAACAGCGAATCATTTTGCCCATAAAAAAAAAGATCACAAAATGTTACACGCTCAACCAAAATTCGCCCGTGTTCTCTCGCTCGTTATCGCAGTCTTGACCCTGATAGCAGCCGCAGGGGGACTTTTTCTCCACAGCCTGTACCGGGACAATACTTGGGTCAGCACGCAATTGCGCGGCAATGACCTGGTGACACTCGTTGTAGCTCTCCCTCTATTGCTCACTGCATTAATCCTTTCGATGCGCGGCTCGCAAAGAGCACAATTAGTCTGGCTGGGAATGTTGTGGTACATCCTTTACGGTTATGCCTTTTACCTCTTTGGCGCAGCTTTCAACCAGTTTTTCCTGATTTATGCAGCCTTGTTCGCCCTCTCAATGATTGCCCTCATCATGGGGCTGTCGCAAGTCGATATCAACAGAATCAACCCCAACTTACTGGCCAAAACACCCGTCAAATGGATAGGCGTTTACATGCTGTTTTGGGCGGTTTTGCTAGGTGGGTTGTGGGTCGCCCGCTCGCTGAGTTTCATCGCCACTGGAAAGATGCCGCAGGATATCATAGATTCCGGTATTCATACCGGCGTAGTATATGCCCTAGATTTATCCCTGCTGGTGCCGTATCTACTATTGAGCGCTATCTGGCTGTGGAAGCGCCAGCCCAGGGGATATGTGCTGGCAACCCTATTGAATGTCAAGGGCACCGTTTACGCCCTGGCTTTAATCTTTATGGGAGTATTCCAAGCTAAAGCCGGTGTGCCAGGAGGATGGAATCTAGTACCATTGTGGGCTTTTTTCACCGCAGCCTCTCTGGTGGCGAGCTTGTGGTTGCTTGGAAACATCGAACCGGCAAACAGGTAATCTGGAAACGCCCAACAGGGAAGATGGGAAATAATAAGAGCGCCGATAAATACCCTCGATAAAAAACATCACGCCGCCCAACACCTGCTTCCAGCCGACGCCCCTGCCGGTGCCTCTATATGGCTCGTTTTTTAACAAAGCCTGTACCGATATCGACCACTATCGCAGCGGCACAGACGCAGCTGAACCCTGACCTTTAGACGGCATCAAACGGCATTCGCCAGCATCTACTGTAGGGCCAATCCCCCCGTGGTTGCCCCGAAACGATGAGGGGGCAGTCTCCGTGGGTGACCTGCCCCTACATACATTATCATCCCGCGAATGTGCAACGCCGAAAAACCACTTTCATGAGAAACAGATTGTCACAGTTTATTATCCCCGAAAGTCCAAACTCTGGTGGGGCTAAAGCCCTACTACAAACTGGGGCTAAAGCCCTACTACAAACTGGGGCT
>CAZJNL010000611.1:0-2278 GCA_964546515.1 uncultured Oscillatoria sp. | reverse complement strand
TGGGGCTAAAGCCCTACTACAAACTGGGGCTAAAGCCCTACTACAAACTGGGGCTGAAGCCCTACTACAAACTGGGGCTAAAACCCTACTACAAACTGAAACGGCGTCGCACTACAGCCATCCAAAAGGAAGGAGTTCCCCATCAACCGCCCTGAATTCAACAGTCCTGTCCTTCTTATTATAAATAACATAGCGCAGTTTTTGAAGCCGGTCGCGGCTGTAGCCAACCGCCCCCACGGAAATAATATGCCGGTCTTCTCCCTCCAAGAGAAAAGGTTCCCCATACTTAAAATCATAACTTGTCGCCGAGCCGAAATCCTCACACCTTTCCCCAAAAATAAGAGGGACGTGAACGTGTCCCACAAACACCAACCTGTGCGGCGTTTCATCAAACACATTCCAAGCCTCAATGCAATTGCTGACTTTATTCTTCTTCTTGCGGGGAGAGATATGAGTGTAAAGCGCATCATCTTCCGCCACACTCTCCGGAAGCTGCATCAGGAAACTTCGCGCATCCTCAGCCAGCACCAAATCATTGAACTCATCATGGTTTCCCCGCACGCATACAATATCATTATCCCTGACAAACCGGACAACTTCATCATTGTAATTCCCGCCATCCACCAAATCCCCCAAGCACACAATTCTGTCGCACCGGCAAACCTCAATATCCGCAAAAACCGCCTGTAAACCAGGCCAATTACCGTGAATATCAGAAATAATAGCAATTTTTTCCATATTCTTTTCCCAAACAATCCCCCATTCAATTTACCCACCAGCCAAGTCCCGCAGGAGAAGGATAAACCCCTCTTCTCTCAGGTTGGGGGTGGGGTTCCCCGGATGCCTGTGTCAACTTAACTATCTCGGATAGAAGGAGCCATTGCCAAAGTTTCCGCAGCTTTTTGCATCGCTTCAATATCCGATGCAACCCACCAGCGATTGTCCAGACAGTGATGAGCGATTAGCAGACCCCACAGCCTTCTTCTATTTAGAACCGGCACCACTAAATTAGCGCGAACCCGCAGACTGCGGATAAAATCGCGGTGACACTCTTGAATTGATTCAATTTCAATATCAGCAATTCCACGCACCCGTCCCGCTTGGTACATCGCCGCATATTCACCATTAAAACACTCATCCGGCCCCCTCATCCCCAAAATAGACAGATCGCTAGAGCTCAAAGACTCAAAAGTGACCTGCCCCTGCCACTCCCGATAGAAATAATACAAAAGTGTGCGGTCAACCTGGAGAAACTCTCTTAAAGAGTTCACAGTTTCCTGAACCAAAAAGTCCCGATTTAGATTGGAGGACAGCCGGTTGATAACGTATTGCAAACCCGGATCGGGCATAAGAACAATTGTTGAACTTCCGCCCTTATTATACAGCCAAGTAGAGTCCCCCCCAACTGAGAGCTTCTCTTCCCCCCCTCCTCCAGAGCACCGGGTGGGGGCTGGGGGTGGGGTAAGGTGCCGCACTCTGCCGAACTCACCCCGCACAGGGGGTCGCGCTCGCGGTAAACTCAGATGTTGGGCCTTCTTTCGCCCTCACTCTGATGTACGGAGATAAAAGCTTTGGGTATAGAACTGCGCAGTTATGTATTTCTCGACAGCTTGCAGCCCCAGCACGCGGCTTACATCGGGACAGTGGCCTTGGGGTTTTTGCCGCTTCCGGGGGATACCTCGCTGTGGATCGAAATCTCACCCGGCATCGAAATTAACCGGATTACCGATATCGCCCTCAAAGCCGCCTCTGTACGTCCGGGGGTGCAGGTGGTGGAGCGCCTTTACGGCCTCCTGGAAATTCATTCTAGCCGGCAGAGCGACACGCGGGCTGCCGGTATTGCCATTCTGGAGACGCTGGGAGTCCACAGAGAGGAATGTCTCAAACCTCGCGTCATTTCCAGCCAGATTATCCGCAACATTGACCCCCACCAAACACAGATGATCAACCGCACCCGCCGGGGGCAGCTGCTGCTGGCGGGGCAAACCCTTTACGTCCTGGAAGTCGAACCGGCAGCTTATGCGGCACTGGCGGCGAACGAGGCGGAAAAAGCCGCCTCCATTAATATTCTAGAGGTTCAGGCCGTGGGAAGCTTCGGACGCCTCTACCTCGGCGGCGAAGAGCGGGACATTCTCGCCGGCTCCAGGGGGGCGCTGGCGGCGATTGAAAGGGTAGCCGGTCGGGAAAATCCCCTCAGCCGGCGCAAGGAATAGCCCGCCGGTGCTGGCCCAACCGGCAGCCGGTGCGAGCGAGAGATTAATTTTAGGCGCAGCCTCAG
>CAZJNL010000610.1:0-4083 GCA_964546515.1 uncultured Oscillatoria sp. | reverse complement strand
TGGGGGTGGCACCGGCAGAGGTGACGGAAGCTTTTGCACCGACAGTTGAGCCGGTGGAAGCTTTGGTGTCGGGCACAGAGCCTGACATTGAAGAGACGGCATCTGTGGGGGTGGCACCGGCAGAGGTGACGGAAGCTTTTGCACCGACAGTTGAGCCGGTAGAAGCTTTGGTGTCAACGCCGGTGTCCGAGCCAGACTCAGGCGCTGCCAAGATTGCTGAACCCGCTCCAGAAGAGGTCGCAGTGCAAGAGCCTAAAAATACTGCCAAGAAGACGGCTAAAGGCAAAAGCAGCACGCTTTCGACCAAGAGCAAAAAAACTTCCAAAAACACTGGGAGCAAAAAAGGGCGAAAATCTAAGTCCAGTGACTAATAGGCTATACTTGCTGTGACAATAAACATTTCTCAATTCGTGGAGCTTTCCATAGGCCGGTGGCGCTCGCAGCGCAGCGGCCATCATCTGGCCTTCAGCCACTTTGAAGAAGTGCGGTCAACGATTGATATTGAACCGCTAACCTCTGACGAACCAGCGGTGATTGACTTGTGCCGGTTTTGTGGCGTTGACCCGCAAACCATCACAAGTCCTTTTCGCATGATCTGGCAGGGTGAGTCAGACTGGAATGAGGAGGAAAAGCTCTCCGGCAGCTGCGTGCTAGTTCCCGTTCCCGATCCGGAAAGTCCGGGGAAAGGCAAATTGCTGCGAGAGCAGGGATACGCTGAAACGATGCCGGCGATAGGCGATTACCAGCTGACGGAGGATGGAACTTTTATTTTGCTGACCGCTTATCAGCGAGCAACAGCTGAGGAGCGCATTTGGTTTGCGACACCGAATTTGCGGTTGCGGGTTTCCCTGATCAAAACCAGTGACGGTGCCGGTGTGGTAACGTCTTCTTTTTCCTCAGAAATTCGCTCGCTGTCGCGGACTGCAAGTGAGGGATATACTGAGAAAGTGACTTCTGAAGTGGGTCAATCATAGCTGATTTATAAAGAAAAAGTGAAGCCACAAGAAACCGGGTTTCTTGTGCGGGGTTAGCTGGAAGTAGGGGCGGGTTTATAAAGAATCTTGGCTGACTACAGACATTTCGGGTGAACCCGCCCCTACAACTGTAGAAGAAACCCGTTTTATGGCCACCGGCTTAACAGTGATATCATGTCCGCTTGCATCGGTTTTGTATACATAGCTTTGTAGGGGCGGGTTCTGCCGAGCTATTTCTAGCACAGACTGTGAATATGAATAAACCCGCCCCGGCACAGCGTACAACAACGGTGCCTCCGGACATGATATGACTTGATAAATCAGCTCTAATATTCTGTTAGCGGGTCAAGATCCCAATTTAAAGGTTTTGACCTGAGAGTTAAAGGATGGCGAACGGGCAGCACAACCATGAAATCGAATGACTTAATTGACCTGGCCCGCTGGATGGCGGGGGATTTTAGCAACCAAAAGCAGGCGTTTGCCAACTCGCAACTCTACGCCCACATTCGCATTTTTTTTCGCCCGCTCCCGTTTGAGTTCTTTTCTGGCATCGGTTTTTATTCCGAGCAAGCTTATGACTACGATCTGTGGAGTCCTTACCGGCAGGGGGTCCACTGGCTGGTGGATATGGGCGACTGCATTTATGTGGAGAATTACGGTTTGAAAGACCCCGTACTGTATGCCGGTGCGGGGCGCGAACCGGATATCCTGAAGACAATTACCCCCGACTGCACACAGCGCCGGTATTACTGCTCAATGGTTTTCCGGCGAGAGGGCGACCTGTTTCGAGGAAGTGTTGAGCCCGGGTGCCGGTGTTTGATTCCTCGCAACGGTCGCCAGACTTATCTGGTGAGTGAGGTGGAACTGACGGAGGACACTTGGGTGAGCTTAGACCGGGGGTTTGATGTGAGCACTCACGAGCATGTTTGGGGGTCAAAAGAAGGCCCTTTGCGGTTTGAGAAACGGGAAAGTTTTGCTGGCGAACTGCCGGCAGTAAGTTTATCCCTGTGAGCGAGTGTCAAGTGGCGCTCAATGGAAATGTCTGTGCTAACTGCAGCCCAAAAAAAATGTTGCCACCAGAAGCTCGCAAAAAACTGCAATGCTGGATACGGAGCCGGCATTTGATTTGTTCAGGAAATTTTTTTATCTTCGAGACGGTGGAGTATTCAGCCGTTGAGAGATTTACTGAGTGCGTCACCTGTTTAGGAGGCGCTTTAATCTGCGTCAATCCGATAAAAAAAATTTGGATAGGGAATCACCGGCAGGTGATTCTCTATCAGGCAAAAGCGAGTTTACACACGCCGGGGCACGAGCTGAAACAATACTGGATACAATACGGCGGTTTTTACACGAAATTTGACGCCCGCTGCTCTCGGGAAAACTTCCGGAACCACTGATTTTGTGGGGTGGGTTCCTTGAGGAAACCCACCCTACTTATTAACCCTGCCCCCGCTTTTTAGCAGCGGCAGCATTCATCTGAGTCACTTGTTCGAGGCGGGACAAAGCGCTTTGGGCTGATTCGCGGATGTAGGGATCTGCCTCTGGATTTTGGGCAAAAGCGGAAAGCGCCTCAGCGGCTTTCGGGTCGCTAATTGACCCTAAAGCGCCTATGGCAGCGACTTGCAAGGCAATATCGTCGATTTGCAGCGCTTCGAGCAGGATATCTGCTGCCGGCGCTCCCACAGTGCTGAGTGCGCCTACAGTCGCCAGTTTAACCACCGCGTCGGGATCGCGCAGGGCTTTTTGCAGAGCCTGCAAACCGGCGGCGGGGAAGCTCTCTTCTGAGAAGTTGAGGGCGATCGACGCCAGCGCTTTGGCACAGCTGGCTCGCACTGTGGCATTTTCACCGGCAACCAGTTGCTGCGCCAGCACCGGCACGGCATCTAGCCCAATAACGCCCAGCGTCTGAACCGCCGCTCGCCGGTAAACCACATCTTCATCCGATAAAATAGCCATCAGCTGAGGAATCGTCTCCGAGGTGCGCTCCTCGGCAATCTGGCGCATCGCTCTTTCCCGCAGTTTGGGATTCTTGTGTTTTAGCTGCGGATACACATCCGCTGTTGCATGATAGGGTATAGTTACAGCTATTGAGCGTACATTAATACTAACTATCTTGCCCCCCAGCCGGTGAAGAAGCTGAATCTCCTGAGACAGCCGGCTGTAAGGCACTGTCACCGTGTACTTACTTTTGCGCGTTACATTTTGACGCCGCACGCCTGTTACCTCAATCGTCACCGTGCGGCTGCTGTAATCGCTGAGATTTTTATCCGCAGTCTGAGTCATACCCATTCTAGAAAAGTCCGTTTAAATTCAGCTGTCGTTGCTCGGTCACGCCGGCATCCTTAAACGTAACACAGCCAAACTGAGAAACCAGGTTTGTTAAAGAAACCTGGTTTCTGGATCTTCAGTTTATTTCTGTCGCTCAGGCTGCCTTTAGCTCGGAGCGTCGCCCGATTAGTGTTGAGGGGGAGGCGGAGCCTCCTGGAAGTCGTTCCCCGGCGGCTCCGGGGAACGAGGGAGACGAGGGAAAGGAGGGAAACGGCGGTGCGTCAGCGAGCGCTTTACCTCACCTCGCTCCTGAACGCTATCAACCGCTGACGCACCCTACAGCAAAGCGGGTTGCTTTCGCCCGCACCAGCCAATCTGGATCGCCGGCACACTGCTGGTTACCGCTGCTGTCCCCTAACTGCTCTAGCGCCATCAAACAAGCGTATTTCAATTCCCAAATGCTGGTTTCCAGACCGGCTTTTAACTCCGGAATTGCCCGCTTGTCGCCTAAATTTCCCAGGGCGATTGCCGCACCGGCTCTCGATTTTTGAAATTGCGGTCGCCGGTTGTGCAGCGCTTCTACCAGCAGCTCGTAAGTCGGCGCGTATTTCAGCCACCCCAGCAGTTTCACGACATGGTAGTGAGCGCCGTAATCGTTGTGCGCCCTGTCCGCAAAAGTGGCCATAAGTGCTGCCGGCGCGGTGTCTGGATAGAAATCGAGGATTGTTTGAGTTGCCAAATAACAGCGCCCAAAATCAGTTTGGTACAGCTCGTTAATGGCAAATTCCAAAGTAGGCGGCTGGTCGTATTCATGCACGAGCTGAAGTTCTTCGGGGCGATC
>CAZJNL010000609.1:0-4093 GCA_964546515.1 uncultured Oscillatoria sp. | reverse complement strand
AGGGGGCGTTCCGCATTCATCGGGATTTCTCCCCAGTTGGTAGCGTTCCGCATTCATCGAGATTTTTCCAAAGGCGTCAGGTTGTCGCAAGCGGAACGCACCGTACAGTCAGGTTGGTAAGCTGCGTTCCGCAAGAGCGCGATTTTTCTAAAGTTGGTGGGGTGCGTTCCGCATTCATCGCGATTTCTGCACTCGCAGTCAGGTTATCGCACGCGGAACGCTACAGTTCTACCTTTCGCTGCGTTTGTCTGCGAGAACTGGCAAGGTTTCGGCTGCCGGCGCGGGTGCCGGTGCGGGTGCCGGTGCGGGAGATCCCTCTTCATATTTGGCGGCAAAGGAGCCTTTGGGTTCTTTGAGGAAGAAGGCGCACAAGCTGGCGCAGATGAGAGCGGCGACGCCCATTGTGGTAAATAGAGTTTGGGCGTCTGTGAGGCTGAAAAGGGTTAGGAAAAAAACGCCGCCGACATTCCCGTAAGCTCCCACATTGCCGGCAATCTGGCCGGTGATTTGCTTTTTAATCAGCGGAGCCATTGCAAAGTTAGCGCCGTTGCAAGCTTGAGCGAAGGAAGCGGACAGCATCATCACAGCGATGGCTGCCGGTATAGGCCAGCTAGAATCGATACCGCGAGCCAGCAGGTAGCCAACACCGAGACCGGCAGTTATGACAGTCATAGTCCATTTGCGGCTGCCCAACTTATCGGAAATCAAGCCGCCACTGGGACGAGAAACCAGGTTCATAAACGGATAAGTCGCCGCAATCATCCCTGCTGTTACATGTTCGAGGGAAAATGTATGTTCAAAGAAAGCCGGCAGCATGGAAACTGCAGTCAGTTCAGCGCCAAAGCTGCACAGGTAGGCGAATTCTAGAATGGCGACTTGGCGGAATTCAAAGCGTTCGGCTGCGGGATAGGTTTTGCTCCCTGAGAGCAGTTCCCGGTTCACCTGCCAAGTTTTGTAGGTTTGGAACCCAAACAGCCAACCCAACAGAAGCCAAACCACAAGCATTTGGTCTGTGGTGAGGAAGGCAATTTTCGGTTGCGCGAGTCGCCAAGCCAACAAACCCAGGGCAAAAATTAGCCCGAAATTCGAGGCAAGCATGGCGTAGTAGCTTTTGACGCTGGTGACTTCCATACCGCCACTGCGCTTCGGACGCTGGTAGCTTTGCCCAGATGGTGTGTCTTGTACGCTGTTATAATAAACCCAGCCATAAGCTGCGGCAATTATGCCGGTGAGGGCGATTGCTATACGCCAGTTGGCGGCACCACCGGCCAAAAAGGCGCTGGCAACAGCTATCGAAGGCAGCGCAAACTCCGCCCCAAATGAACCGAAGTTGCCCCAGCCTGCATAGATGCCTTGCGCCATGCCAATTTGTTTCGGGGGGAACCATTCCGACACCATACGGATTCCCACCACAAACCCCGCACCGACAACCCCCATCAGCAATCGCGCTAGAACCAGCTGGTTAAAGTCCTGGCACACAGCAGTAGCCAAACAGGGAACGGCGGCAAACACCAGCAGCGTTGAGAAGGTGATTCTCGGGCCAAAACGGTCGAGAATCATCCCAATGATGATGCGTGCCGGTATTGTCAGCGCTAGGTTGCAAATCCCCAGTGTCTTAATTTGCTCCGGCGTTAAATGCAGCTCCTTGCCAATCGTTGTGGCAAAGGGCGCAAAGTTAAACCAGCACACAAAGGTGAGAAAAAATGCCAACCAAGTCAGGTGGAGGATGCGATAGCGTCCCCGAAATGACCACATTTCTTGTAGCATGCAAAACCTTCCTGCATTAATAGGGGGTGAGGGAGTGGGGAATAGGGAGTGATTTTATGAACCGCTTCAGACGCAGAGGGCGCAGATAGATTCTATCCCTTCTCGTTCTGCAGCCTCTAGGATTGTTTCATCACCTTGACAGGTGACATTTTTCTTAGATTTAGAGAAAACTACAACACCCGACTGGTCAGATGGCTTGGATGAGGCTGGCGCTTCAATAATCGGGGCGGCTGTGGCGCGATGTCCGTTGCCATTCACCGATTATAGGGCAATTTCCCCCTTGGGTTGAGCGCCGAAGTTGACGATCAGCAAATCCCGCAACACCGGCTTGAGGTCTTCGCAAGGAATCCCCTTAGTCACGCAGGTGCCCAGATGGGCGTCTTTGCCCACTTTGCCGCCCATATAGAGGTCAACACCTTCGACAGTTTTGCCATCTTTGCGGGTTTTTGTCCCCATCAAACCGATAGCGGCCACTTGGGGCTGGCCGCAGGAATTGGGGCAGCCTGTCCAGTGAATCCGCACCGGCTTGGGCAAGAACAGTTCGGCTTCCAGTTCTTTAATCATTGCCAGGGCGCGATTTTTGGTTTCAATGAGGGCGAAGTTGCAGAACTGTGAGCCGGTGCAGGAAACAAGCGCCCGCGTCAGGGGTTCTGGATTGATGGAGAATCGCTGCAGGAGCGGTTCTTTCAAAAAGGTTTCCAGGCGAGAGTCGGGGATGTTGGGGAGGATGATATTTTGCTCGACGGTGAGGCGAATTTCGCCACTGCCGTAAACGTCCGCCATGCGAGCCAAATCAAACATGTCCGGGGCGTAAAGGCGACCGATGGGGATGTGCAATCCTGCATAGTTCAAGCCCGGTTGCTTTTGCGGGTAAATGCCGATAAAATCGCGCTTTTCCCAGTCTATTTCATCTTTGGGTGCGGCTGTTGGCAGTTCTCGCCCGAAATGCTTTTCCACTTCCGCCCGGAATTTTTCCACGCCCCACTCGTCAATCAGCCACATCAGCCGAGACTTTTGCCGGTTGACTCGCAGACCGCTGTCGCGATATACTGTCAGAATGGCAAGGCACAGGTCAACCACGTCGTCGTTGGGTTTCACCCAGGCATTTAGAGGAATTGCTGCCTCGCAGCGCTTGGCGGAGAAAAAGCCGCCGACGAGAACGTTGAAGCCGATCTCGCCATCTTTATAAGCCGGCACAAAGGCAATGTCGTTGATTTCCGCGTGGACTGAGTTATCGCGACCGCCTTCGATGGCAATGTTGAATTTCCTCGGCAAGTTGGTAAATTCTGGGTTGCCCTCGCCGTTGTTGGTGATCGCGTCTTGGACTTGGCGCACCAATCCCCGGGTGTCAATCAATTCGCCGGCGTCGAGATCGGCAACGGGAGAGCCGGTGATGTTGCGCACGTTGTCCATGCCAGATTGGACGGTGGTTAAACCTACGGCTTTCAGGCGTCTGAAGATATCTGGAATGTCTTGAATTCGGATTCCGCGCAGCTGGAGATTTTGCCTGGTGGTGATGTCGGCATTGCCGTCTTCTCCGTAGCGCTGGACAATCTCGGCGAGTACCCGCATTTGAGTGCTGGTGAGAATGCCGTTGGGGATGCGCATCCGCATCATAAATTTGCCGGGAGTGACGGGGCGGAAGAAGACACCCAGCCACTTGAGCCGGTAGTCTCGGTCGGTTTCGTCCAGCGCTTCCCAGCCAATCTGGGCAAAGTGATCCAGTTCAGCCTTTACGGCAAGACCGTCTTTTTCGGCTTTTAATTTTTCAAATTTGTTTAGGCTAGCTGCCTGCGTGGCTGCCACTGTCATCGGTTTACCCTCCTTGAATATTGGATATGTGCTGGTGCTGCTTCTGCTCTACTGTTGCGTGCTAACGCCTAAAATCTGTTTGTCCAGGCTTATGTATGTGATTGGAAAAACTTATTTGTCTAGTCGGCAACAGAATGATAAGCGGTTCTGTAAAGATGCCTTGTCAGGCATTATGTAGACTTTGAGTTGCTATCCCTGCATGGCGTTCAATTGAATGATGGGCGTGTTTCTCAAAAAGCCGGTTGATTCATCCGTTAGCTGTTGGTTAAGGTTGCTTTGTAGATACCTTAAATCGAGCCAACGGGGGTAAATCGTATATTTTGTTACAGAATATTGCGATGGATGCGATTGCTGCATTTATCAGATGCAGGTGTTACATTAATGGCGGGTACAGTTGATTAACCGCAATTAGCAGCCTGGGGTACTGGGCATAGGGCATGGGGCATGGGGCATGGGGCATGGAGCATGGAGCATGGGGCATGGCGGAGTTGGGCCATGCCCCAACGCTTTGTCG
>CAZJNL010000608.1:0-4102 GCA_964546515.1 uncultured Oscillatoria sp. | reverse complement strand
GTCTTCCCGCACGCAGATCAGGCGTCCCCGCGCTTTGTCCGCGATGCAGTCCGCATAGCGCCAGTCTTTTTCTGCTGGTGTCAGCGGTTGCGGTTGGGAGTCCGGGGTTTGCCGGTACAGCCGCCCGTCCGCGAAATTGGAAAAATAAATGGTGCCCTCCGCAACGGCAAACGCACCTCCGCCGTACTCGTGAGCGCGGTTGCGAGCGTTGAATGGTGCCGGTGTCACGTCAGTTATTTTGCCATCTTGCGGTCGCACAATCACATTGCGCCCGCCTTCTTTTGGTCGCATCTCGCTCCAGTAGACGTCCTCGCCATCGAGGGCAATTTGACCGAGCCCGACCGTCTCAGACACCAGCGAGTCCGAAGTGATGGGGGATTTCCAGGAACCGTAGGGTGCTACTTGCTCTCCAGCCATTGTTTCTCCTATTTCACGCTTTAGCGATTGTCTTTGATTCCCATTATTAGCGGTGCGACGAGTGCTACTGCCAGCACCACAGGCCACAGCTTGCCTTGCCAGATGTTATAGTCAGACAGCACGCACTCGCGCATTTTTTCCGCCAATATTTTATAGTCAGCTAAGGGTATTTTTTGCAGGGTTTCTTCTGATGGAGCGCACACCATATACCGATTCAGAACTAACTTCAATATGACGGACAGCCCCACCCACAATATTCCCGCTCCTATTGCGGAAGTTCCCCACCCATCTCCGCGAGTTTGCCTAGCATAGATCCACGCTAATATCAAGATGACCGGCAGCATCACAGCCAAGCGGTAAAGTTCAGCGCCGGTGTTACCAAATAGGGAGCGATTGCCGATCTCAATAACGACGGCAATCAGCCACAGAACAATCGCGAGGATAAGATTTGCCATATTTTCTTTACTGGATGGGAGCGAACACGACCACGGGAATGAGCGCCGGCTCGGTTTCTGAGTTGGCTAGCTCACCAACGCCCAAAAAAAGGCCATCTTCGCGGTAAACCCGCACAGGCAATTGTGGATTTGGGATTTGGGATTTTGGATTGGGCATTTGCGGGTTTGATTCAGAGCTGACGGATTCTGTAATCTTACCTTGTTCTGGCAGCTCAATAGAAAATGTAAAATCGAAAATCTTCTGACCTTGGCACCACCTGCGAGCGGCGGCTGCAGGCAGGTTAACTGCGGCTAAATGTGCTAAAGCTGCTGCTGGTGGCACCGGCTCAAATGTTAAGCGCTCTAGCTGTTCAGATAATGCGTCAAATGTCAAGCTTTCCTCTAAGGTAAAACCGCTGCTAAAGGTGCGCGTCAGGCGGGCGAGAGTGCCGCCGGTGTGCACAGCTGCGCCCAAATCCCTGGCGATGGCGCGGATGTAGGTGCCCGGACCGCAGGCGATTTCCAGATCGATTTCTGGAAAATCTGCCGGTCGCCAGTCCTTGATTTCTATATTGTGCACTCGCACCTGTCGCGCTGGCACTTCAACGGGTTTGCCTGCCCGCGCCAAGTCGTAGAGCCGTTTCCCGCCCACTTGAATGGCGCTGTAGGCGGGGGGAACCTGTTCGATTGCGCCGAGAAACTGCCCGAGGGCGGCTTTCACGGTGTCGGGAGTCAAGTGGGGCACCGGCACGGCGGTGAGAGTTTCGCCTTCGAGATCGTCGGTGGCGGTGGTGACTCCGAATCGAATCGTTGCCCGGTAAGCTTTGTCTTGCTGCATATATTGCAGCAGCCGCGTTGCCGGTCCGAGGGCGATGGGGAGAACGCCTGTGGCAGCTGGGTCGAGGGTGCCTCCGTGTCCGACGCGCTTGGTGCGTAAAAGGCGGCGCACCCGCGCCACGCAGTCGTGGGAGGTGATGCCAGCCGGTTTGTTTAAGTTGAGGAAACCTTGCACTGCACAATGATGATATGGGAAGCCTGTGATATTTTAACTCAAGTTGCAACCTTTGGAGGCTCTGACTTGAAAATGTTTGTAGTTGGGCTTTAGCCCTACCGTCGGGTTCTGGCCCACACATTTTCATTGGTGGCGGTGTGCGCAGTTCCGAAGCGACTGCCTCCAAAAGTTGCAACTTTGGTTAAGTAGCAACTTGAGTTATTTTATAGAAATCTTCGCCAAAAGAGCCACAGTCGTTTGTGCCTTCCCAGGCGGTAGCTGCGACTGTTGCGGTAGCCCCGAACGAGAATAAGAGGCTCCGCCTCCTTTGTGTGCACGAGAGAATTTCTACTTGTCTTTAAGTGCTTGTTCCAGCTCTGATTCGCTGAGAGACTGGATGAGACTCAGGGGGAGCGGGTTTCGAGAGAGGGCCCGGACGTAGGATGACTGGAGGTAAGAGCGGTATTGTGGCTGATTGGTGACGTAGGTTTGAAAGAATGCCAGACTCAAAGCGCTGAGATAGCGATAAGCCAGGGCTGGGTTTGGGCCAATCACTTCGGAAGGAATCGTGACTGCGCCATTGTCTGATTCGACGAGGGTGGAAAAGTGGGTGCCATTGCCGATTAGGACTAGATATTTGTTAGGAGCAGTCAGCCTGGTGAAGGGGTGAATTTGCTCCGGTAAAGCCGGGGCGATTGTATCTGCCCCACTGGCGATTAGCATCACCGGCACTTTAATTTGACTCAAGCTTTTTTGCCCGAAAACGCTGCTGTCAACTGGGTTAATTGCCAGTGCGGCTTTGATTCGCGGATCGCGCAACTGGTAATCCAACCGGGGCAGTTCCAGGGCGCGACACTGTAGCAGCAGGGAGATATTCCAGGTGCTGTCGAGATTCTGACATTCTTGTTGCAGTTGCTGGAAGTCAATGGGGGCACCGGCTAGCGCCAGAGAGGTGTAGCCGCCGAATGACTGCCCAACCACTCCCACCTGTTCCAAATTGAGCCTCCCTCGCAGTGCGGGGTCAGTTTTTTCCAGCTCAGTCAGTGCGTCGAGCAAATATTTGATATCCAGGGGGCGAGCGATGAATTCTGTCGGTTCTGCAGCCTCGGAAGCGGTGCCGTTAACCAGCGCCTGAAATTGGCGGGCGTCGCTGCCCGGATGCTGGGGAACTGCGACGGCAAAGCCATGAGATGCCAGGTGTTCCGCTAGGTACTGAAAGGTTTTGCGGTCGGAACCCAAACCGTGGGAGATGACAATCACTGGTGCCGGTTGGGGGATCTGAAACTGGGGCAGGTAAATATCTGCTGGAAAAACCCGCTGTTCATTGGTTGCTGCTGTCAATCTGCTATTTGGTACTGTAACTTTAATCGATAGGGTTTGCCATGTCAAGGGGCCTCGCCGAGATAAATCGGATTGAGAGAAACTGCGAATCGAAGGTTGAGAGGACGCCTGTGCTTGTGAGAGGCGCTCGACTAGGGCGGTGGCGCGATTGGTTTGATTGACGAATTCTTGCAGCTCGCGAAAGATATCGAGGGCGCGTGCTAAGTCGATGCGAATGCCGTCGGTGGGAAATTTGCGCAGCACGTTGAGCGGGGTTAAACCTTCTGGATCGGCGGCGGCTAAAATCAGAGCGGCTCGAATGGCGTGGGTGCCCGGTTGGCGGGAGCCGGTTTGAATGACTTGTCCGAGACGTTTGAGAGCGATTTCTCCTTGGGGGGTGTAGAGAAACTGGGAAATGGTTACCGGGCTGACCTCGGCGCGGGCGAGCAGAATCTGGCGCAGCTGCTGTTGCTGTTGCGGGGGGACGTACTGGAGATACGAGGCTAAGTCTTCATCGATTTTGCCTTCTTTGGCGTAAGCTTCTAGGGCGGAGACGGAAATTGAGCGCTCCAGCACTGAATAGGAAGCGTAAATCCGCTCGGCACCCACGGCTTTTGTGGCAGTCAGCACTGCAGGCAGCAGCATTAGACTCAGGTTCAAGAGGGCGCTTTTCAGCCTGAGGGGTTTGCCGGTGCGGGGATTGACTTGACCCAGGCTTTGGCGTGTGCTATTGGCAGACAGCGCTGGAAATAGGTTGTACATCCCTAAAGCCTCTGTGACATCTCTTTTGACTATTTTGATCGAGCCGGTGCTGTAAAAGTGCCGGTGGGAGTAGGGGGAACGCACCCTACTTACTAAGAAAGACGATGGAGCTCTAAGCTCGACCGATGGAGCTCTAAGCTCGACCGATGGAGCTCTAAGCTCGACCGATGGAGCTCTA
>CAZJNL010000607.1:0-4102 GCA_964546515.1 uncultured Oscillatoria sp. | reverse complement strand
ACAGGCGATTGGGTTATGGCAACCTCGGTAACAGCAGGTGCCGGTGCAACCGGCACCTCAACTATGGCAACTTCTACAGCTGCAACAGGGTTTTGCTCCACCGGCACCTCAATTATGGCAACTTCTACAGCTGCAACAGGGTTTTGCTCCACCGGCACCTCAACTGTGGTAACTTCTGGCGCTGCAACAGGGTTTGGTTCAACCGGCTCATAAACTATGGCAGCTTCTGGCGCAACAGGGTTTGGTTCAACCGGCACCTCAACTGTGGGATCTGCTGGAGTTTCGTCTGCCGGTTCAGCCTGCTCCTCAGTTGTGCCAGCTTCTGCAGTCACGGCTTCCGGTTTTATCCGCTCGTCAACTATGACAGCTTGAAGGACACCTGGTGCCGGTTCTGCTCGTGGATCTTCGGCGACTGTCATTTCCAACGTAATATATCTGGGAGCGGCTGGGTTCTCAACTATGTCAATATTTATAGAAGCGGGTGCCTCCGAAAGCTCAGGCTGCTCAGCTGTGGTGGGTAAGGCACTGACAGATACCTGCTCGGCTGGCTTCTCAACTGTAGCAGGTTCGGGAGAGAGCTGCGAGCTGCTGCAGAAAGCCGGCGAGCGCTGTTGTTCCAGTATTGTCCTGCACCTGGAAAATTATATCGCTGTCATCGAGATCGCTGCTGATATCCACCGGCTCTGTCTCGGATGTCACTGGATTTGGCTCTGGTGCCGGTGCTGTTTGGCTCTCGGTTGAGGGGGGTGGCGTTTGGGATTCAGGTGCCGGAGCGACTTGGGGGTTGCTGGCACTTTCTGCTGTTGGCGTGCTGTCGCTCGTGCTGCCAGCATCTGGGGAAACTGTCTCAATATTGCCGGTTAGCGCATCTTGGATCTGAGTGGGTTGTGGATCGACTGCTGCAATAAAGGAGTCGGTTGGCGAGGTTGGGGAGGTTGGCGGGGAAACTCCTTGTGCCGGTGCGGTGCCCTCATCTGCCGCTGTGCCGGTGAGCGGATGTACTGAGTTAGATGTCTCCTGGGTGCTGTCGGCATCTCCCAGAGTCAGGGGCACCGTATAGTCTTCTTTGCCCTTTTTGGTGCCGAGGTGGATCTCATAGTCTCCCGGCGCTATACCGGCTAAGTTCAGCCATGACGGCAAAATCCCCAAGGGTGAGGCACTGTATAGTAAGGTGTCGTTGCTGTCGAGTACCTGCACCTGGACATTGGCGAAGGTGTCGCTGGTAGAGGGCGCAGAAGTTGCCGGTGTGCTGGGGCTGAAGTTGAAGAGGTCGCCTGCTACCCCCAACAAACCTCCTATCATTTGGCTGCCACTCAAAAGGTCAAGATTAAGATTTAGATTCGGCATACGCACCCTTTCCCTTTCACTCTCAGCTGGCAAATAGGGGTGAGTGGACATAACCCGGGTGTTCAGACGCCACATGTCGCGTCTGAGCGGGGGTGCCGGATTGAACGCGGCTCCCACTAGCGCCAATTCGCCTGAGCACTTCCAGCAGGAACTGTTTGAGGCTATCTCAGCGTTTCCTGGCCCAAAGATCACCCTCGTGACTCTTTTGCATGAATCCAGTGTACTCAGGCCGGTCGGCGCTGTCAAGATGTCGGATGTAAATTTTTTTCCAGTCTCACACGAATACGGAGTTTCCCTAAGGGGACTTGGGCCAAGGCCTGTGAGGCTTTTGCCGGCTTTCCCTGGGCTGACCGGCGCGGGGGTTGGGCCAAGCTGTTTTGGGTTCTGGGTGCCGGTGGGACGAGCCACGGGGGCGGGGCCGGCCCCTGCAATATTACCATGCCACAATGCGGCTAGGTTGCATAAGTAGATGAACTAGCGACTGGAAATGGGTCAAGAATCCCAAATTTACCTGGGAATAGTGTAGCATGAATTATAAAGAGTTTTCCCGGAGGTAATGGTCATGGTTTATCAACTGTAATCTCCGGTCATGCGGATATAATTTTCCCGGAAAGCGACGGCAATACTATGGCAGATAATACTAAGATGTTTCGCTGGATTATGGTTATCTATTATAATTTGTAGTGGCTGTTTGCCGGCGCTCAAAATGTGTTTGTGGCAGGGGACTTGCTGTGGGATCCTGTGGAAGGGAATAATAAGCTCCGTCAGGCTTCTGATGTGATGGTGGTCTTTGGCCAGCCCAAGGGGGACAGGGGCTGTTACATGCAGTGGAAGTCGGGCAATATCGCCCCGCAGGTGGTGTTTGAAATCCTTTCCCCAGGCAACAGGCAGACAGAGATGAATAAGAAGCTGGTGTTTTACAACCGGTACGGTGTGGAGGAGTATTATCTGTATGACCCGGATAAGAATGATTTGAGTGGCTGGTTGCGATCTGAGGGCGGCTTGGATGTGATTGAGCCGGTGGAGAATTGGGTCAGCCCCCAGCTGGAAATTCGCTTTGATTTGTCTGGGGAAGAGTTGCAGATTTACCGTCCCAATGGAGAGCCATTTGCGAGCTATCTGGATATTCAAACACGTCTGGAGGAGACGCAGCAACTGTTGGAGCAAGAACGCCAGCGAGCTGAGCGTTTAGCGGAGCGACTGCGTGCGGCGGGGATTGATCCGGAGCAAGTTGATTGAGACTGGGGAGTGCCGGTGGCGCTTTATCCCAGAGGGGCGCTCGCCTAATTTTTCTATTTCCAAAGCGAGCGATCCGCCTACCGAGAACTTTTTAGATACTCTTGAAACTCTTCAGGCGTCAATTCTATCTCGCGCAGAATTTCCCTGATTAAGGGGCGGGCTATATCTCTGCCTGGAGGATTGGGTACTGTGGTAGTTCTGCCGTCAGGGGGTCTGTAAAAAACATGGCTGCCTTTCTGACGAATCGGCTGAAAACCCAGGTGGAGAAGTAGCTTATCCATCGCCGAGAAATTAACAATGGGAAGGCGAGTCATATTTGCACCTCAATTTGCTGCTACAAATCGAGGTGGGTTATCTAGTGAGTCTTTATACTCTTCCAGACACAATTCTAAAACTTCTTTGAGGTTGGCATGAAGTTCATCTAAGGTAGCCCCCTGGGTGTGCGCCCCAGGAATTCCAGGGATAATGCCGGCATAGAGTTTGGTTTCCGGGTCACACTCGATATAGGCTGTGAAGGTTTTGAGCATATTTGGGAACGGTTAAAGGTTGTGAGGGAGTTCTCTGGATAAATTATATCACCGATTTGATATTACATGGGATTGACCGGCGTTCGGGCGGGTGCCGGTTCAGGTTGCCGGCACCGCACTTCTCCTGCTAATTTAAGTTAAGTTGTCCAACCGGCACGCTCGGTAGGGGCGGCTCGTGTCACACGGCGAGGGAGCTCTCGCCAGCAGGGTGCTGGTGGCAATACCGGCACGCTGCGCCCCCAACCGCACCGGCAAAGAAGCTGGCATTGAAGCCGGCACCTCCAAGAAATGTCTGATGGGTGTTAAACTAAGGCAAAGTCTGGCTATAATAAAGATAAGATAGCTAGACCAGATAATACAGAGGTGAGGGAAGTGCAACTAGAAGATTATTTTGAGGTTTTGTCGCCGGATGACATCCGCATTAAGGGGCACCGCATCGGCCTTGACGATGTGATAGATTATTACCAGGAAGGATATACGCCGGAAGAGATTCTGGCGGAGCTACCTTCTTTGAATTTGGAGAAGATTTCTGCTCCCATTACCTACTATTTGCAAAATCGCGCCGAGATGGATGGTTATATGTTACGTTTGTTTCGGGAGCGCGAAAAGCGTTACCAAGAATGGGCGGCGGCTGAACCTTGACCTTGCAACGCATAAGAGCTTTAAAAGCTGAGCGATCTAGAGAGCCGGTAAAACATCAGTGAAAGTGCGTTTTTTGCTGGATGAAAATTTACCCCCCCGGCTGAAAGTTGCTCTATTGCGCCTCAACCCCACGATAGATGTCCTGCGGGTAGGCGATCCGGGGGCACCGGCACTGGGAACGCTAAAAAAACCGGGTTTCTTAACAAAGATTTCGCTCCGGATGCTTCATGTTATCGCAGAAACCCGGTTTCTGGTATCAGCGGAGGGATAAAGAAACCGGGTTTCTAAACAAAGATTTCGGTGGGGATGCTTCATGTTATCGCAGAAACCCGGTTTCTAGCACCGGC
>CAZJNL010000606.1:0-4106 GCA_964546515.1 uncultured Oscillatoria sp. | reverse complement strand
TATGTGCGGATTCGGGGGATTAGCCGGCAAGGTAACATCGATTTTGAGCGTCTGGGAGCGGACGCTCAAATTCTGTTGCAGGAGGAAACGGAACTCGTACTGGCGAAGCATTTATTGCAGCTGAGCGAAGTTATCGCCCAGGTTGAGGATGATTTGCTGCCAAATCGCCTCTGCCAGTATCTGTTTGAACTGAGCCAGAAGTTCAATAAGTTCTATGAGGAGTGTCGCGTCTTGCAGTCGGATGAACCCCAGCGCACATCCCGCTTGGCGCTGTGCGATTTGACGGCGCGAACCCTGAAGCTGGGACTGTCGCTGTTGGGAATTCAAGTCTTGGACCGGATGTGATTCCTCTTTTGCGTCGCATGCAATATTGTCTGTAGGGGCAGGCCCCGTGCTGGCGGCGTAGGGGCGGCCACGGGGGGCCGCCCCTACAACTACCGGGCGAATTCCCTCGTTCCCTCGTTCCCTCGTTCCCTCCTTCCCTCCTTCCCAGGCTCCCTTATGGGAGACGCCTTTACGGAGGCTCCCGCCTCCAGTATGCTGGGAATGTGCGAGCCGGTGTTTACTTCACAGAGAGCATCCCCTTTTTGCAAAGATTTTCACCCTCACCCCCCGTTCCCCCAGACGCGATAAATCGCGTCTCTACAAGAGCTTGTAGGGTGCGTTGCGCTCTGGGCAACGCACCTTCCTCCTTGCGCCCGGGAAAACCCCGCCCCCACTGCAGGGGAAAGTCTGCAGGAGCAACCGGACTCGCGATTGCGCTATCAATAAGGTGCGCCCGCAATCTGGGAGCCGGTGTAAACTTCAGGCGCTATAAGATCAAACGGCAGAATGTGAATTGACTGAAAGGATTAGCTAATGAGCGGCAAATACTACCTGACTTGGCGCAACAAGTTTTTGACTCTCGGTGCGCAAACTATTGACGATATGATAGAGGGGCTGGAATCCGCAGCCCAGGAGCTGCGCGAGATGCGTTCCGCCGGCGTTGTTCTGGACGGAGGCGCTGAGGACGACTACGCCCACTTCGTCACTTCAGATCCCGCCGTTGCCAAAAGATTTGGGTTTGAGGAGGAAGAAGAATTGGAGGAAGATGATTTTGAGGAGGTTGAGGAGGAGAATTTTTCCTAAAAGATTTTCTCGTTTCTGGGGCAACCCCAAAAAGTAGGGGAATCCCTTGGCCCACACCTGGGCCCACCTTTGGCCCCTAGAACGCCGGTCAAGAAATCTGAGAAACCGGGTTTTTGGGTTTTTACGTTCACAAAAATCCGGTTGATTTTCCTCGATTTTTAATACCAGACCTTCGCTCTATAACACCAGGCTGCCTGTCGTTTTTCACCCCCCGCCAAAATTGAAACTTTACGCATGTCTAACGTTTTGATCCAACTCCTCCTCATCGGTTTAGTTGCCGGCGTTGCCGGCGGTATGTTTGGCATTGGCGGCGGCGCGATTATGGTGCCGGCAATGGTGCTGCTGCTGGGCATGGATCAAAAGTTCGCCACCGGCACTTCTGTTGCCGCTCAGATTTTGCCCATTGGCATTCTGGCAGCCATTGTCTACTATCAGAAGGGCAACCTCAATATTAAATATGCCTTGATGATTGCGATTGGGTTAATAATTGGCAACCTTTTCGGGGCGCTGTTCGCCAATCAGCCCTATATTAGCAGCGAGACGATGAAAAAGCTCTACGGTATCTTTCTGCTGGTCATTGGGGCTCGGTATTTATTCTTTAAGTGACTGAGAGTTAGAAACCGGGTTTCTTAAAGAAACCCGGTTTCTCATCCCTGCGTGGGGAATATCCCGTCATATCCTGTTCGCTGGCATGGCTTTTCGTGTGGTAGGGGCGGGTTTATCAATATCCTTTGCCCCGCGCGGGCACCTCAGTTTATAGATATCCTTTGACACCTGCAGATATCTGGAATGAACCCGCCCCTCGGATACCGCGCCCCTACAATTATAGAAAATTGGGAGCGAACGGACATCAGATCAGGTTCCTGCCGGTGTGGTCTGACCTCTGAATTTGCTGGGCGTTACAATTGGAGTTCCCTTCACTTCTTCAATAATCAGTTGGCAGATATACATATCCGGTTCTAGCAGGACATCATTGCTGCCCAAATTAATCATTTCTAAAGTGATGTTTCCTTCCCAACCAGCATGAATCGTGGGCGCGGTAAAATGGACTAAGACCCCGCAGCGGGCTATGGAGCTTTTCCCTTCCACACGGGCGCTATAGCACACCCGATTTTGCCAAATGGGAAAGCCCACCCACTCTTTGGTTTTTGCCAAAACAAACTGTTTCGGTTTTAAGATGAAAGGCTGGTTTCGGGTAAGAATTAATTCCTTGGAATTATTTTTTAAAAAATCCCCGATATGTTTTTGCCTTAAGGCAAATGACGCCGCCTTAGGGATGGTAATTATAGAGCCTAACTTCAAGTCTACCGAGCTAGTATTGAATGGCGGTTTTTTCGGCTTCATACCAGTTGGAAAGGGGTCAATTACGACTCCCCCAGATTTAATTGCTTTAAGGATTTCAACATTGCTTAAAATCATAAATAATTTAGTGCGTCTTACTTTGACTTATGTCTACTTATTAAGACAGACTGAAGTCGCAGATTACCGGAAATTATCATTAAAATATTTGGCCCCTCTCACTCGGGCAGAAAAATACTTATAATACGGACTGAAGTCGCACCTGTCCGGAAATGGACTAAAGTCCTTACTACAAACCTGTTGAGGAAATCACATGAGTTTGCGAAAATTTCCCGAAAACTTCCTCTGGGGCGCTGCAACCGCCGCCTACCAAATTGAAGGTGCCTGGAACGAAGACGGCAAGGGCGAAAGCATCTGGGACCGATTCACCCACCGGCAGCACACCATCCTCAACGGCGACACCGGCGATGTCACCTGCGATCACTATCACCGCATGCCTGAAGATGTCGCCCTGATCAAAGAACTCCGGCTGAACAGTTACCGCTTCTCTATATCGTGGCCGCGCATTATACCACAAGGGCGCGGAGATGTCAACGAAAAAGGGCTGGATTTTTACGACCGGCTGGTTGACAAGCTGCTGGAAGCCGGGATCGCCCCCAGCGCCACCCTCAACCACTGGGATTTGCCCCAAGCCATTCAAGATGCCGGTGGGTGGCCAAACCGCGACAGCGCCGACTGGTTTGCCGAGTATGCGCGTGTGGTGTTCGGCAGGCTCGGCGACCGCGTGGCCATGTGGTCAACACACAACGAGCCGTGGGTGCTCGCCTTCTTCGGCTACGCCTACGGCCATTTTGCGCCGGGAATTGCCGATTATTCCCAAGCGTACCAGACGGCGCATCACCTGCTGCTGGCCACGGCAGAGCAGTGCAGGCGTTTCGCGCGGAAGGCGGATCTGGCGAGATTAGCATTGTCCTCAGCCTCAACCACTACCTGCCGGCAAGCGACAGTTCGGCGGATCGCGCCGCAGCGCAGCGCGTGTACGAGAACAAGACGGCACTATTCCTGCAGCCTCTTTTCAAAGGTAATTACCCGGAAATGCTCTTCGACTGGATTGGCTCCCACGCGCCAAAAATACAAGAAGGCGACATGGAGATAATCAGGCAGCCGGTGGATTTTTTGGGAGTGAATTACTACGGCACCGACACCATATCTTTTGCCCAGTGGGGCGGTTTGCTCAAATTCTCTGACCAGCCGGTTTCCGCACCGGGTTGGGGACGCACAGAAATGGGGTGGGGCGTCAATCCAGCCGGTTTATTGGCGGTGCTGCTCGATATTAAAGAAAACTTTGGCAACCCCAAAATATACATCACCGAGAACGGTTGCGCTCTCAAAGACACCCCCGATGCCAGCGGTTTTGTCGCGGACTGGGGGCGGGTGAATTTCCTGCGGGCTCACTTTCTAGCGGCGCACGACGCGATTCAAGAAGGCGTCGATTTGCGCGGATATTATGTTTGGAGTCTGATGGATAATTTTGAGTGGGCGCACGGCTACGCGCCGCGACCACACGCTGCCCGCCAGATCTCGGACCAGGACTGGGAGGATTTCACGGAGATAGTGGCCATGGATCGCAGCAACCTGAAGACCCTGGAAGCGTGGGCGCCGCGGCGGTTCTCCGGACG
>CAZJNL010000605.1:0-4109 GCA_964546515.1 uncultured Oscillatoria sp. | reverse complement strand
GCCGGCAAGCATTGTTAATGTATCGGCAAGCATTGCCAATGCGCCGGCAAGCATTGCTAATGTGCCGGTGGGCAAAAATCTCGCTCGGCGTTGCATTTGCGTACAGAGATTCTGGTTTTCCCGATAAATCCGAGCGCAAATGCTTCGCACCTACCTATTTGGCTAACCGCTCGGAAATCACCTGCATCACCGAATATTGGGTTTGCACCGTGATTTCTCCGAAAGGCGTGGTAATGTTGATGCTCAAGCCCTGCAGGAAGAAAATCAGGAGAAGCCCTGGTAGCCCCCAGCGTCGCAACAGGGCGAGAATCTGCTTGTTGTTGAGTGCCGGTTTCCTTGTGCGCATCTGTGATTCTTCTGGCTTTTCCTCTCCTGTAGAGATATTCCCCTCAGCGCCAGCACCGGTGAGAGCGGGTTTTTCTGTATTGTCGGTTTCGTCGCATTGCATAGGGTTGGACTCCTCTGTATAATCTTAAAATCTGCCCTGGGTGGGTGAGGCATTTGTTCCTCTCTACTGCGATTATTGCTCTTATAGGTCGGACTGTTCAATGGGAGATAATCAGGAACAAAGTCAGTAACTTTAGTCAAATATTACGCTCATAAATAGGAAAAAATCAGGTGTGGAGAGTCCGGGAAACCCAAAAAGTAGGAAAAAGTCAGGTTGAGCCGAAACTCCCTTGACGAGCGAGGAGAACTGTGATAGGATTGAGGGCAAGACTAAACGGTGGGAGGTGTTATGGGTTCAGAATCAGACTTTACCTGGGAGGAAGCCTGCGCAGTGGCAAATGCCGCAGTCCACAGCAAGACCGGCGAATACCTGACTGATATCGAGGTGATGGTACTTCGGGGAGCCTGGGATGGGTTAACGTATGAGGAGATAGCCCAAAACACAAAATATTCTGCTAACTACCTCAATAAAGATGTAGGCAATAAGTTATGGAAGAAGCTGTCAGATGCGTTAGGAGAAACGGTTACTAAACCCAATTTTAAGGAAGCGCTGAGGAGGGCATCTCGCAGAGATAGCCAAACCACACCGGCACCGACAGATGTGCTAGAATTTCCAAATGGGCCGGGGCCGGTGGATTCGCCGTTTTATGTGGAGCGTTCCGACACGGAAAGACGCTGTTATGAAGAAATTTTACAGCCGGGGGCGCTCATCCGCATCAAAGCGCCAAAGCTGATGGGAAAAACTTCTCTGTTCGACAGGATTCTCGCTCACGCCGGCAATCAGGGCTATAAAATCGTGAGCTTGAATCTGCGGGATGCGGATAAGGCAAAGTTTAGCAACCTCGATATTTTTTGGCGCTGGTTCAGCGCTTATGCCAGCTTGCAGCTGAATCGCCCAATTCAGCTGGATGATTATTGGAGTGAGGCAACCATCGGCAGCAAGGTGAGCTGCAAAACCTACTTCCAGTACCACCTGTTGCAGGGAATAGACAGCCCTATTGTCTTGGGGTTAGATGAAGTGGATTGTGTTTTTCAATATCCCCATATCTTCAATGACTTCTTTGCTATGCTGCGCATCTGGCATGAGGAAGCCAAAAATCAAGATATCTGGAAAAATCTGCGAATGGTGGTGGTGCATTCCACTGAAGATTATGGTAAGCTAGATATCAGGCAATCGCCGTTTAATGTGGGGCTGCCGGTGAATCTAACTGACTTCACACCGGCACAGGTGCGGGATTTGGCGCGGCGTCACGGTTTGGATTGGACAGATGTGCCGGTGCAGCAGTTGATGCAAGTTGTGGGAGGGCACCCCTATCTCGTGCGGTTGGCACTTTATCATCTTGCGCGTCGGGATGTGACGCTGGAAGCATTGCTGCGAGATGCGCCAACCGATGCCGGCTTTTATGGCGCTCATCTGCGCCGGCACTTGGAGACGCTGCAACAGTATCCCAGACTGGCAGCAGCGCTGCAACAGGTTGTCAGCTTGACGGAACCCGTGAAATTAGATACCATGCAGGGGTATCAGTTAGACAGTATGGGCTTGATTCACCGGCAAGGGGATTATAGCACTCCAAGATGCGAACTGTACCGGCACTATTTCCGCAATCATCTCCCGGATGAGACTTGAGTAACTCGTAGGGTGCGTTCCCTAAGAGGGAACGCACCCTACCCCTACAAACTTAGGAACGCACCCTACTACTCAATTGATTTATAATCTATGTCAGCATATAAATACAAAATCGGGGGGAGTCTAGATTATAATGACCCCACCTATGTGGTGCGGCGAGCGGACTCTGACCTTTGTGAGGGGTTAAAAGCCGGCGAGTTTTGCTATGTGCTAAACTCCAGACAGATGGGCAAGTCGAGCTTGCGGGTGCGAACCATGAATAAGTTGCAAGCTCAAAAAGGGATAGCCTGCACTTCAATTGATATCACCGGCATTGGCAGCCAGTTTGTCACTCCAGAAAGCTGGTATGGGGGAATTGCCTTTTCGCTGCTGGGCGGTTTCGCTCTTTTGGGCAGGATGAATATACAGGCTTTTAACGCTTGGTGGCGCGAGCGAGAGGTTTTGCCGCCGGTGCAGCGCTTGAACCTGTTTATCGAGGACGTGCTGCTCTCATCATTATCGCACAACCTTATCATTTTCATCGACGAAATCGACAGCATCATCAAAATCGACTTCAAGGATGACTTTTTTGCCTTCATCCGCGCGTGCTATAATAAGCGTGCGGACAATCCCGCCTACAACCGGCTCACCTTTTGCCTGCTGGGGGTAGCAACACCGGCAGATTTGATTGCGGACAAAGAGCGCACGCCCTTTAATATCGGTCGCGCCATCGAACTCACCGGCTTCACCCTAGAGGAAGCCAGGCATTCCTTAACTCCCGGATTGGCAGAGAAGACAGACAATGCCGAAAGGCTTTTAAAAAAGGTGCTACAATGGACGGGGGGGCAGCCCTTTCTCACCCAGAAGTTGTGCCAGCTGGTTGTTGAAAAAGCCAAAAATCGAAAGGCGAATATCGATAAGCTGGCGCCAACCCACATTATCAGCAATTGGGAATCCCAGGATGAGCCGGAGCATTTGCGAACCATTCGAGATCGCCTCCTGCGCAACGAGCAACGCGCCGGCTCCCTGCTGGGATTATACCAGCAAATCTTGCAGCACGGGAAAATAGCCGGTGATGGCAGTCCGGAACAAACGGAATTGCGGCTTTCGGGATTAGTGGTTCAAAAAGATGGTCATTTGCAAGTTTACAACCGCATCTACCAGGAGGTTTTTAATCTCGATTGGGTGGAGCGGGAATTAGCCAAGCTGCGCCCGTACAGTGAAGCGATTAATGCTTGGCTAGCTTCCCAGCGTCAGGACAGATCGCGGCTTCTGGAGGGGCAAGCTTTGCGGGAAGCCCTGGCGTGGAGAGCCGGTAAACACTTGAGCCTTGAGGACTATGATTTCTTAGAGGCTAGCCAGCAAAAGGAATTGCAGGCGGAACGGCAAGCCAAACAAATCTTAGAGTCGGCCAACCTGGAAGCAGAAAGGCTGATGCGAGAAGCCAAGCAAGCTACCAAAATAGAACGTGCCGGTGTCAAAGCGCTGCGAGAGTTTGAGGCTCAAGGCGGGCAGCAAATCAAAGCCTTGCTGGCAGCGATGGAAGCGGGGCAAGCCTTGCAAGCGCTGGTGCGAAATAAGAGCGAACTGCAAGAGTATCCCGCCACCAATCCGCTGTTTTCCTTGCAGCAAATTCTCGACAAAATCCGAGAGCGAAATCAAATCACCGGACATCAGAGCGGGGTATGGAGTGTCTGCATCAGCCCCGACGGGCGCACTCTCGCCACCGGCTCAATTGACGGCACAGCGCGGCTGTGGGACTTGTCGGGAAACCAGATTGCCGAATTCACAGGGCATCAGGGCAGGGTAACAAGTGTCTGCATCAGCCCCGACGGGCGCACTCTCGCCACCGGCTCATCTGACGGCACAGCGCGACTGTGGCGGGTAGAAAGCTTGGATGAATTGCTCGCCAGGGGCTGCGAGTGGCTGAGAGATTACCTTTCCAGCCATCCGGAGGCGCGGGAAAGACTGCGGGGAAAGCGGTTAGCAGCGCTATGCCACGTGAGCATCCCGATTATGTAGGGGCTCCGCATTCGGGCGAATAATCTCTCGGTCA
>CAZJNL010000604.1:0-4116 GCA_964546515.1 uncultured Oscillatoria sp. | reverse complement strand
CTGCCGAAACCACTACAGTCAGCTATTGCGCCGGTTGCAGTGGGGGCGGTTGGTAAGAGCGGAGAAATTGAATAGCGGTTTCTTTGTCTAAGAATTGTCCTTCGATACGCTCGCCGGTGCTGTAGCGGATTTGAATCTCGTATCTCACCACCGGCAAACCACTCCCATCTTCGTCATAATTCTCGATAAACCCTATCGCATCTTCCACCGCCTCCCACTCAAACCCTCTCCCGTGCAGCGGCAGAACTCGGATTGACTCGATCTGCCGTTTGACAGCACGCCTGAGAGCGTCCATAAATCGCTCAACTGCTTGCGTATTGAGTTCCACCAGCGCACCGGCAACACCAGCACGCACACCCACCGGCAGCGCCTTCCAAGCACTCACTTTCTCAGCAAACTCAGCATCAGGCGTCTGTTCGTCGAAGCGTGCGTCGATACCGGCATGCTGGAATACCTCAACCACAGTCTCGTAGGGGAAATACAGGATACTGAAACCCAGCGATCGCAGCTGAGTCAAGGCAGCATCAGTAAAATATCCTGCCAGCACAACACCAGCAAAGGGGGCGGCATTCCGATGAGTTTCCACCAGGGGAAGGATAGCTCCCTGAATCTCTTGCGCCTTGTTTCGCGAATGCTTTGTGTATCTGCGCCAAGCTGTTTCTATAAATGCCACCGGCGTCCCAATTTGTGTGTCACTCCCCCCTCTCTCCAACACAAAGTCCAAATCGTGCTTATTGCCATACACGTCGAGCCAGCTGGCTTTTTTTCCTTTTCTTGCCGGTCGCGCTCCTTTTTTATCGAGATAGAGATTGTGTTCCTCAGCAAATTGTTGCAACAAAGATTCAACGGACGCCTCCAAGACATCTCCAATAATTTGTCCAAACTGATGAGCCGGTGATTTAGCCATTGCTTATCCCTCAACCCAGAGGAGCCCTTCTTGAAGCGGAACCCGATGTTTGCGGTTCAGCCACTTCACATTTCTATCCCTGGTTTTTTCAAATTGATAACCTTTAAACCCAGCCGCAACAGCCAGATCGCCAAGCCACCTGTCGGCAGGCACATATATTCCATAAGGTGCGGAATCCCCCACCACAAAGCACACCAAAGCGCCGGCAGCGGTGACGCGCCGCAAAGCCAGCCAAACTTTTGCCATATCGCTGAAATACGCCGCAATCATCGTGTGATAAGGCTTTTTGCCCCCGTGATTTTCTCTCTCAGCTGCGAGCCGGTTGCAAATTTCAGCAATCTCCGGGCGAATCGGCTCAAGCACCGGCTCGTTGAGAATGCTCTCAATCTCTTTATTCAATTTAGCGACGTGCTGGGTGCAAGATCGTATAAGATACCGGCGCACTGCGTTTTGCAAATCCCCCCAGCTGCGAACTTGCCCAAAGAAACTCATCTCCAGTCGCGTCGCGTCGGCGTAATCGTAATTATTGGCATAAGGCGGTGAGGTGATGACCAAATCTGCCCAACCGGCAGGAATTGCAGCGCATTCTCTGGCGTCTTCCCGATACAGAATCGCCCTCGCACCGGCGAAAAGCTGGTGTCGTTTTGCCATGTCTTCGCTCATCAGCCTGACTTTCGCGGCAAAGGCAACGTATGGCTCAATTATCTTGGCTTTTTTCTTGTTGGGCAGAACGTATTGCCACTGAGCGGTTCCCACCGGCGAGCACTCCCGCAAAATCGACACCAGCGCCAGCCAAACCAGTTCGGAAACGGGGGAATTATCTGCCGCTTGCTCCCACGCTTTTCGCAAGGCATCCAGCTGGGAAAGGGCTGCCGGTGGGAAGCATTTATGAATCAGCGGCGGATATTCACTTCCATCTCCCCCTTGCGTTTTCGCTCGCTCTGTGATAATATTAGTATAGTCGCGAAATGCTTTGGGATTTTCCCGCCAGTAAAGCTTTGCCTGAGCGATCCGAGCGACAAAGGGATGCGCTTCAATCCCCATAGCATCTATGTCGCAACATTCGGCGGCTAAAAGCGAAGTTCCCGAACCGGCAAACGGGTCAAGAACTCGACGCCTGCCTTTGGCTTTTTCTTGCTGGATGAGTTGTTCTACCCAAGGAGCGGAAAACCCTGCTGAGTAGCGGAACCACCGGTGAACCGGCTGTGACAGGTTGTCGGCAAAGGTTGAGGCTCTGTCGCTCTCAGCCGCACCTTCATCTGTGGGGAATAATTCTAGCTGTTTTGCCAATCGGTGTTGCCTCGGAAAGTCACGCCACTGGCAATTGTAATAGTTCGGGCTGCCGGTGGGGGAGTGTACAATGTCGGGATGGGGCAGTCTCCGTGCCGGTAGCCGCCTTGCAAATCTATCATCCCACGAATGTGCAAAGCCGCCGGCTCTGGAGTGCCGGTGACAGGCGGAGTGGACAGTTTGCCACCGGCACCCCAGAGCGAACCTTTACGCGCCGGATTGCGTCATCACCAAAAACGTCCCCTGCGGCAATCGCTGGCGCTAAAACATCCCGTCCATTAGCACTCCCCCGATGCTGCTAAATTCCGCAAATATCAGTATTATTACTGATGAAGTTCGGCGCTATCAATGCTATAGGCGAGGGGATAATAGGGGAATCTACAGATTTGTCTGGTGACGGAACTGCAGTAGCGATTAAAGTTCATGTTTGGAGGATTCTGATTATGTCCGCACAGTCGTTTAAATCCCGTAACAGTGCTGCCTTCTCAGCGGTTAGAGGGATTGGCTTATCCCTGGGTGTGGCGGTGCTGCTGGTTGGCTCTGGTGCCGGTGCGGCGACAAGCTCAACTGATTCTGAGGTGCTAATCGCCCAGTACGCGCCGATACGCTCCAATGTGCGAGTCCCCCCCAGCGATTCCCCGCAGTCAGCTGACGATCCATACGGTGGCAATGATGGCACCCAAACTGCTGAAGGGCCACGGTTTACCTGCGAGTACGTCGGCGGTCAGTACACTGTAATGTACCACCCGCAAAGCCAGGAGGGTCTGGCTTATGCCTGGGCGACGCCTACTGCCCTGGGGGGTGGCTGGACGCCGGAAGCCCGCTGCAACGAAATAAGCCGCCGGTTGGAAGCTTACCGCCCGGACGGTTTGCAAGAACTGCGCACTGCAGTGGAAAATAATTACAACACCATCTGCGTCACGACTCAGGAAAACCCCGCTTGCCGGATTGTGCTGACGGTGCCTCCCGGACAAGATCCGAGGGCAATCCGCGATCGGGTTTTCCAGAATTTGACTGTGGCGGACAGTGGCCGGCAAACGGATGCTGTTACCACATTGATGGGGAACGGTCAAGAGGGCAAGCTGCTGGAACAGATTTTGGGCACAGGTGCTTCGACTCTGGGGGGCCGGTCTAACCGGCAGTCTGCGCCTGACGGTATCAATTTGCGACCTTTCTTAGATGCAGCGGATGGCGGCACCGGCGCGAAGTTGCGGGGAGGTGGGGGAGGTGTTCGCAATGACTCCAGCCCCCGGCTGAACCCGGATATTTTCCGATAAGGCCGGTTCTGAGGCTGATTATAGCACCGGCAGCGCCCCGCACAAGTCTGTATAAAGGGCTGCCGGTGGTTGAGTAGCCGGGAAAAGAGTTAGTTGTTCGGGGGAAAGTTGGGGGAGATAATTAATAAACCGCCAAGACGCGAATTAATAAACCGCCAAGACGCCAAGACGCCCACGAAAAGTTAAGAAGAGAGGAGCGTAGGAAAAGTAGGTAATTCCCTCTCCGATCGGGGCGTGTATCAGGGCAGTTACTGGTATAATTGTATCAAATTTATGCCGGATTTGGTTAACAATTTGCGCCGCTCTTGCTGGGAATAATTCCGATATATAGCGAGCTTATTTGGTGGGTGAGAAAGGTAAACTGGAGGCAGCAGCCCACCGAGTCGGCGTTCCCAGGCGGAGGCGGGGGACCCGCTTTTTAAAAAAAATATACTAAACTATCTTGTTGAAAAATGAGATGGTTTTTTTATGCTAACACATTTCAAAAAGCTACTTTTGTATTATGGAAAAACATAAAGATCCACTTCACGGAATTACACTTCAAAAAATCGTTGAACAATTAGTTGATTATTATGGTTTTGATACGTTAGTAGAGTTTATAAATATCAAATGTTTTAAAGATAATCCAAGCGTAAAATCGAG
>CAZJNL010000603.1:0-4117 GCA_964546515.1 uncultured Oscillatoria sp. | reverse complement strand
TGCCAAACTTCTGATTGGGATAAGTCACGATCTGCCGGCACATCTGAAATATCGACAGCTTCATCTTGACTCGCTAACCAGTTGCTCACCTTTGTTTCTAGCTCCGACAAACGCGCTAAATGAGATTCTAACAGGGGTTCTAAGTCACCTAAAAATATCCGAGTCCCACCGGCAAGAAACCGGGAAACGCTCCCGTTGAATAATTCCACTATGGTTGAAGCTATAATATTTAACCAGTAAGGATGACCTTGATAGAGGGAGATTAGCTCTGACCAGTTCTCCTCATCTGTTAATCTTTTCTCTCTTAATATTTCTCTGGCGGCTTGTTCTGCTAACCCTTGCAGGTGCAATGTTCGGGCGGGCCGGTTTTCTCCTTCTAAGGGAGTGAGTTCTCTGGGCTTTTCCCAACTGATGATAATTAAACAACTCTGGTGAGATGAGGTGGCTACTTGTTGAAAGAATTTGCCATAATCTTCACAGCCTGCTAAATATTGACCGGCTAATTGGCATGTTTTACAAATATTATGCATGTCATCAAGGATGACTAAACAGCGAGAGGAGCGAAAATAGTCGATAACTGTAGGGAGTGGGGTGGGTTGCCACCGGCAAAAAAATTGCTTGAGATCGGTTTGCAGGGTTGAAAGGGTGGGGGCGTTACTGAGACTGCGCCAAATAATGCAATCAAATTCGGTTTGGATGTCTTCAATGAGTTTGAGCGCGAGTGCGCTTTTGCCAATTCCACTCAAGCCGTATATGGCAATCAATCGCGTGCCGGTTTGTAAAATCCACTGTTTGAGGGTGGAGAGTTCTGAGGTGCGGTGGGAAGAGTCTATTAATGCCGGTGCTTCTCTTAAATCGATTCTTGGCGATAGGTTTTTGTTTTGGGGCGAGTCAGGGGGAGAGGGCGACCGCGTATTTTGCCCACAGATATTGATGTTAGCATTGTTGTTGCCAACAATCATCAGGCGCTCCCCAAAATTAGAAAGACTTGAGATACCTCGGTTTTCCAAGACGGAGCGAACATTAGATTTTTTTACATCTTCTCCGAGCGTCTCAGATAGAAGCTTCCACAATCTCCACGCTTGCTTTTTGACATGATCGTAGCTGAGATGATGAGCGTCCGCGATTTCTTCATAGTTCTGGTGTTGCCAAACCCCCTCTAAGATAGCTTTTTGGAGTGAGTCGAGATGTTTGCCGGTGTTGGCCACTACCTGCTCGTCAGTCCATTGCAGGAGTTCTTCAATGTCCATAGGTCAAAGTGGGTGTGTCATGGGATTATCCCACTTTACACCACATTTACCACTTTGCCCACTAAATCCCACTTTTTCCCACAATCCGCCTTAGGAAATTTGCCCACTTTATCCCACTGAATAACTCTTGACCGCTTGGGGGGGATTTTTAATAATTGAGCAATGGGTTCCGCCCGCTCCCCATTGAGTACACTAAGAGACTGTTTCTAAAGAATTGTTAAGCCAGCCAGGGGGTGAGAAACCGGGTTTCTTTTGCAAATGTAGGGGCGGCCCTCCGTGGCCGCCCTGTAATGGCCCACCAATAAACCCGGTTTCTGGCTCCTTTATTTTTCTTTAGAAACAGTTTCTAAATTCCAGGCTTATTTCAGGCTATGACAGAAATAATCTTAACGCCGACGCTGTACTGTCCGTTCCCTTCCGCTGTTAGCGATCGTGCTGAAACCGTCCAGCAGCACACCATTGAATGGGTTCGCCGGTTCAATCTCCTAACAGGGGAGGCAGCCGGGAAAAGTCTGAGCGCGGCAAAATTTGGCGTTTTAGTCGCACGCAGCTATCCCAATGCCCCACTTGAAGAATTGCAGATTATCTCTGACTGGATAGGGTTTTTTTTAATATTAGATGACCTGTCCGAGCGGGATATGGGCAAACAGACCGATAAGTTGGCCGCCCTGTATGCCAGTTTACTGGATATCTTAAAGGGGAGGGATGTTGCTGCAAAGGAGGAACCCGCGCTAGCTCACGCATTACAAGATATCCGCGAGCGGCTGCTGCAAAAAGCACCCCCAGGGTGGATGCTCCATTTTATTCCCCGAGTTGAGGAGTGCTGGAACTCATGGGTGTGGGAGGCGACAAACCGTGCCAAGGACATGACGCCTGATGTGGCGACTTATACCAAAATGCGCCCTTTAACGGTGGCTTTCTATCCCTTATTCGCACTGATCGAGATTGCCGAGGAGATTACCCTACCAGCAAAGGTTCGGGAACACTCGGCGGTGCGGGAGCTGGAGTTGAGAGCGAGCCGCGAAGTCGGCTGGGCAAACTATATTATCTCCCTTAAAAAAGAACTCGCAGAAGGAGAATCTCACAATCTGGTACTGCTGCTGCACTCTCAGGAGGGATTGCCCCTTCAGAAGGCGGTTGAGCGCGTTGCCCAAATGCACGATTCCGAGGTGAAAGCCTTTATTGCTTTGGAGCAACAGCTCCCCTCATTTGGAGGGCAGGTAGACGGCGATTTAAAACGCTATGTGTCAGCCCTGCGTTTCATCATGCGCGGTCATCTGGACTGGGCGCTGGAATCAGGGCGCTATTAGCCGGCAGCAACTGTGACCAACCTGTAGGCGCAAATTCCAGTATGAGCGGGTGACTGGGGCGTTGCACAGTAGAAGGATGATTGAAACCTCCACAGTGGGGCGAATCAGGGGTTTGAGCACTCGCCGGCTCGCCAAATCTACCCGCGTCCCCAGGCGATCTTCCAGATAAAATTTGACATCCATGTAGCGGTCAAACGTCACCGGCCCCTCAAACTCCACTAAAATATCCACATCGCTGTCGGGTTTGGCTTCATCCCGCGCCACAGAGCCAAACATTGCCAGCGATCTCACTCCAAAGTCTTTTAATGCCTGCCGGTGCTGTGCCAAAATCGCCAGTACCTCATCCCGCTGCATGGTTTCCCCACCTTCCCCAACACTTCCGATTCTGCCACAATTCGGCACGGCGAGGGGATATTGCGCCAGCGCCCCAACATCCCCAAATTATCTCAGCCCTAACTCGCCCTTCCCCTAAAGATTATCCAGATTTACCCCCATCGCCCTTAACTGGGCGGCGAGACGTTCAGCCCGCTGTTGAGCTTGTTGAGCCTGTTCTTCAGCCTGCTCAGCCCGCTGACGTTCCCGCTCAGCCTGCTGTTGAGCCTGTTGAGCTTGTTCTTCAGCCTGTTCAGCGCGCTGACGTTCTTGCTCAGCCTGCTCTTGGGCTTGTTCAGCCCGCTGGCGCTCTTGCTCAGCCCGCTGCTGCGCAGCTTCATCCGGTAACAGCACTAAATTGCCCTCCCGATCGTAAAACCGCAACCACACCGCCGTCTCCCGATCTATCGTCCCCTCCCAGGTTCCCAGCCAAAAGCCCAGCCTCTCGCACCACAGCCACCCCCGCTCATCCGCCACCCTCGGGCTGATAGCCGTGGGAACTATCCAAATGCCACCCCTGTAAGGAATTCGGCTCAAACGGGTCAAACACAAAATAGTCGGCTGTCTTGAAAACCCGCTCGTAAATATCCTTCTTTCTGCCGGTGTCTGTACGGGCTGTGCTTGGGGACATCAGCTCTACAATCACATCCGGATAGCGACCGCCCTCTTCCCACACCACCCAACCCTGTCGTTCCTTTGTCCCATCCACATCCAGCACGACAAAGAAATCTGGCCCTCGATAGTCGCGGTTGAGAATTTGCTCGCTGCTGTAGTAAAGAAACATATTTCCGCCCGTAAAGAAGTCATTGCGGTCAGCCCAAGCGTGCTGCACTGAACGGACCAGGGCGTTTATGGTAATGCGGTGCCTGTTGCTCTCCAAGGGTTCACCATCGTCAAATATTAAGTCCGCCGGCGGCATGGGGGGTTCCCATTGCTTGTCCACGGCGGGTTCGGGGCTTGTCCCAGCAGTCAGCTCAACTGACATTTTCTCAGCTCCCTACTTCTGGAAGTTCTAGGTTATAGGCGATTTTAACCAAACCGGCAGCCCCACCGGCTCGGACGTGCCGCTCCCACCGGCCACCCCCACCCTCCGATAAGCAGCCTCTATCTGTAGGGTGGGTTAGCGAAGCGCGTAACCCACCACGCAATTAAGGTCGATGCGTAAGTCCTGAGAATGAACCGCCA